>USBP01000070.1 GCA_900552985.1 uncultured Oscillospiraceae bacterium | reverse complement strand
TCTGCCGGTACAGTCACCTGATCGTCCTGGATGAAATCGCCCAGATGGCTGTCCTCCTCCTCGCCGATGGGGGTTTCCAGCGAGACGGGCTCCTGCGCGACGCGCAGAATCTCGCGCACCTTATCCACGGGCATATCCAGCTCTCCGGCAATTTCCTCTGCCGTCGGGTCCCGGCCGTTTTTATGCAGCAGCTGGCTGTTGGTCTTCTTGACCTTATTGATTGTTTCTACCATATGCACCGGAATGCGGATGGTACGCGCCTGATCCGCAATTGCACGGGTAATCGCCTGCCGGATCCACCAGGTGGCGTAGGTGGAAAATTTGAAGCCCTTGGTGTAGTCAAATTTATCCACAGCTTTAATCAGACCCAGGTTTCCCTCCTGGATCAGGTCGAGGAACTGCATCCCGCGCCCGACATAGCGCTTGGCAATGCTCACCACCAGGCGGAGGTTTGCCTCTGCAAGGCGCTGCTTGGCGACAGGGTCGTTTTCGCTGATCCGAATGGCAAGGTCAATCTCCTCCTCGCTGCTCAGCAGCGGTACACGACCGATCTCTTTGAGATATACCTTGACAGGGTCATCCATGGCGATGTTTTTATTGTCAACGCCCAGAGAGAGATCCGCGTCGGAGGTTTTTGGCATATCCGGTGTTTCAAAGGCCATCACGTCCAATGAAACGTCGTTAAGGTCGTCGATGATTTCAATATTTTGGCTTTCGATTGTGTCATAGAGCTTGTCCAGCTCCTCCACATCCATATCCATTTCCACAATGGCCGCATCGATTTCATGCGTTGTTAAACGGCCGTTTGCCTTGCCCTTATCCAGCAGGCTTTTCACCGACAGCTTTTTGTCTGTGTTTTCCATAATAAAAGTAACCATCCTTTCACACGCGCCGGAGCAAGAGGCAAGCATACACCGGCGGCAACCCTACACCCTATGTATTTTCCAACCGTCCCGCAGGAGGGGCAGACCTACGGCGCGCCGCTCTTTTTTTGGAAAAGCGCCAGAAATTCGTCGTCGCTCGCGGTAGCGGGGTCGACTGTTTCAAGCTTAGCTTTTTCCTCAGAGAGCACTTTTATACAATCGTCGCATTCCGCGACGGTATTGCTGACTGCCGGACCGCGTGCCAGAATCGCTGAAACGGCGCCCATTTCCTCCGGTGTAAAGCTGGAGGAGAGCAGGGCAAGCTCCGGCGTGCTTCCCTCGTGAATGAGGGCGCACACAGCGCTGAACACGCGGCGGTTAAAATCGGTGAGAAAATCCTCCGGCGCCACCCTGTTCTCGATTTTGGGCAAAAAATCCGGGTTGCGCATCAGCGTTGCAATCAAAGCCTCCTCCGCCCGGGCGGCCCGCAAGTGGCGGCTTCTTTCCGGGTTGACCGTATTCCTGGGGGAAGTATCCAGCTGCTGCACCGCGCGTATCGCCGTTTTTTCCTGTGAACGGCGGCGTGAGCGCATCACCCGGCGGAGCTGGGTGAGAATAGCGTCCTTCCCGACCTCCAGCTCGGAGGCAAGCTTGCCCGCGTAAACATCCCGCTCAATGGAGTTATCCACCTGCGAGAGAACGTTGACGGCGGCGGAAAGAAAACCGACCTTGCCATCCGGCGAGGAAAGATCAAATTTTTCGCGCTCCCGTAAAATACGGTACTCCACGTCGTTTGCAGCGCCCTCGATCAGATCGCGCAGCCGGTCAGGGCCGTATTTGCGCAGGATCTCATCCGGATCCTTGCCGCCGGTCAGCCGCAGCACACGCAGTTTCATGCCGATTTCGTTAAAGATGCCGATGGCGCGGCGGGTCGCCTCCTGGCCGGCGCCGTCGGCGTCGTAGGAGAGGATGACCTCCTGTGCATAGCGGGAGAGCAGACGCGCCTGCTCGCGGGTCAGCGCTGTGCCCAAACAGGCTACGGCATTGGTAAAGCCCGCCTGATGGTAGGCGATCACATCCATATATCCCTCTGCGAGAATCAGCTTCCCGTCGTTTGCAACCTTTGCAAAATTCAGCGCGAAAATCGCCTGGCTCTTTTTATAAACCAGTGTGTCGGACGTGTTGACATATTTGGGCTTGGAATCATCCAACACACGGCCGCCAAAGGCAATCACGTTGCCGCGCAGGTCAATGATTGGGATCATCATTCGGTTTCGGAAGTTGTCATAGCAGGAGACGCGCCCGTTTTTTTCACTGCGCCGCGCAAGGTTTGCGCTTACAAGCTCTGCATCGGAGTAGCCCTTTTGCCGCATATGGCGCATTAGGCCGTCCCATCGGTTTGGCGCGCAGCCGAGCCCAAAATGGCGGATCATTTTTGCGGTCAGCCCGCGGCCCTGCAAATAGGCGAGGGCCGCCTCCCCCTCCGGAGTAAAAAGCGTTTCATGAAAATAGCGGGCCGCCTCGCGGTTTGCCTCCAGCATACGGCGGCGCTGCTTCATCAGCGTGTCGTCATAGCCATCCTGCGGCAGAGCAAGCCCCACCCGGTCCGCCAGGCTTTTGACCGCCTCCATATAATCCAGGTTTTCCATACGGCGCACAAAGGTGATTGCATCGCCTCCCGCGCCGCAGCCAAAGCAGTAAAAGGACTGCGTTTCCGGATACACGGTGAAGGAAGGGGTTTTTTCATTGTGAAAGGGGCACAGGCCCGAATAAGTGCGGCCGCTGCGGCGGAGCCGGACATACGGCGCGACCACTTCTTCAATATCAATTTTAGAGCGTAATTCCTGCAAAAATTCATTGCTGAGCAAAGCGGGCATTCCTCCCAGGTTAGCCCCGCCAGGAACGGGGGATGAACAACTCGTCAAAAACACGCAGCGCATACGGGTCGGACATGCCGGCAATGTAATCACAGGCAGCGCGCTCTGCGCCTTCCGTTTCACAGATGACGGCATATTCTGCAGGCAGCTCCGCGGGATGACGGACAAAATATGCATATAAATGCCGCAAAATGTCGGTGGCCTTGCCTTCTTCCCCTTTGCAGCGGGGATTGGTGTATACCCTTTCAAACATAAAGGCATGCAGCTCATCCATCGCCTGCTGTACCTCCGGCGCAAGACAGATGGTGTCCGACTGCTCGCTTGTGCAGATGGCGGAGATCACCAGTGTATTAATCCGCCTGGATTTTGTATCACCTAAAATCTGGCAGGCATTTTGCGGAAGCTCCTCCTGCCGGAGCACGCCGCCGCGCATGGCGTCGTCAATATCGTGGTTTATATAGGCAATGCGATCGGCCAGGCGCACGATGCGGCCCTCCAGCGTGCCCGCCTCTTCCCCGCAGGTGTGGCAGCGGATGCCATCGCGTACCTCCAGCGTGAGGTTTAAGCCTTTCCCATCCTTTTCCAGCCGGTCAACCACGCGCAGGCTTTGATTATAATGCTGAAATCCATCCGGAAACACTTCGTTGAGCGCCCGCTCGCCTGCATGGCCGAAGGGGGTGTGACCCAAGTCATGGCCCAACGCGGCAGCCTCGGTCAGATCCTCGTTGAGCCGCAGACCGCGCGCGATGGTGCGGGCGATCTGCGCCACCTCCAGGGTGTGCGTCAGACGGGTGCGGTAGTGATCGCCCTCCGGAGCCAGAAAAACCTGCGTTTTATGCTTGAGGCGGCGGAAAGCGGTAGAGTGGATGATGCGATCCCGGTCACGTTGATAAACGGTGCGTACCGGGCACTCCGCTTCTTCGCGCAGCCGCCCATGCGAGCGCTCGCTCAAAGCGGCGCGGGGAGACAGGGTTGCCCGCTCAATTATCTGTGTGCGTGCACGGATGTCCATTTCCAAATCCGACCCCTCCGATCTCAGGGCACAGAAAGCCCTTACCGGTAAAAAGCGTTTCATTAAGATATACGTCGTTTTTCCGTGTATCCCTCTTTTTAATTTTTCTGCAGAAGCTCAGTCTGCCGCTGCAAAGCAGTCGCCTGTATGTTCTGCATGGAAGCGTCCGTTGCTGGCGTCAAAAAGTGTTTCACAGAAGAACGCTTCCCTTTCGGCGCGAATGCGCACACGCACCGTGACGTCTGCGCCGAACTGTGTATCCTCTACAATCCCGCCCCATTCCGGAATGCAGGCGGCCAGCTTTCCATAAAAGCTATAGTCGCAGGCAATCTTCAAAATCACGCAATGCGCCATTGTGACAAGCCCCGCAGCGTCCAATGCAAGAGAGGCGGCGTGGGAATAGGCGCGCACCAGACCTCCTGCGCCTAGCAAAACGCCGCCAAAATAGCGGGTGACCACTACAGCGCAGTTGGTAACGCCACGCTTGCGCAGCACGTCGAGCACGGGGATCCCTGCTGTGCCCTGCGGCTCGCCGTCGTCTGAATAGCGCTCCAATTGCCCGCTGCGCAACAGATAAGCAAAGACATTGTGCGTTGCATCACGGTGTTGCGCCCGGATGCTGTCAATCCATGCGCCCGCCTCCTCTGTTGTGGCAACCGGCTGCGCAAAGCCGATAAAACGGGAGCGCTTCTCGGTAAATTCATCGCTGGCAAATGCGCGCAGCGTCCGATATTCGTCCATATAATCATTCCTTAAAAACAAAAAGCGGCGCCTGCTAAGCGCCGCTTTGTCTGCTGCCTAATTATTCGCCCTTTTTGTCCATATTATAGCGCTTCTTGAAGCGATCAACACGCCCGCCTGTATCGACAAGCTTTTGCTTACCGGTAAAGAACGGGTGGCACTTGGAGCAAATATCGACGCGTATATCCTGCTTGGTCGAAGAGGTTTCAATGACCTCGCCGCAAGCGCACTTGATCGTTGTGGGCTTATAATTCGGATGGATGCCCTCTTTCATTCCTGTCACCTCTTTCGATTGCAAACACTGGTATAGCATTAGAATTTTAGCACACCCGTGCAGAAAAAGCAACACTTATTTTGATTTTTTTCGGATTTCAGGCTGAAGCGCTGGCTTTCATCCTCTGGGCCGGTGAAACGGCTGTCATCAGCCTTTCTCTAACTCATGCAGCCGGCGCAGTGTTTGCCGGATGCCGCGCCGCGCCGCCAACTGCGCCCCTTTGTAGGGCAGGCTGTTTCTATCAAAGCGGATGCCAGCCGTAGCATGACGGATCAATTCCAGATACAGCTGCATCAGTTGGATACGTGCGGTTAGATTGTAGCCGGGCTCCAGTGTGCCGCCCGCAGCATGGTAGCCTTCTCGGAAGGATTCCTCCCGGCCCAGCAGAGTGAAATCCCCTGCCGGATCGCCCCAATAGGCTCTGCCGGGGGATGTAATCGCGCCGAGCAGGAGGGCTCCGTTTTCCTGCCGGATCAGGATATGCTCCGCGCAGAGGCTGAAATGAACCAGGCTGGGCGTTTTTACTGCGTCCAGCTCCCGCTCAAAATGGCGGATCGTCTCGCGCACCTCGCGCACCTGTGGGATTTCGGCGCCGAACCGCTTGGCGTCAGCGATGATATTGTGCGTCATTTCCAGGTAGGCGTCCCGCCAATTGGTGCGAAACCCCCATTGCTCATAGCCGAAGCCTTCTCCACAGATTGCATGCATTTGCGCGGCGGCCTCTCCAACTGCGCGCAGGATATCTGCGGATTGACGGGCTGCCCGCGGCACACGGGGCAGCCCTCGGGCTCTTCCATGATGAACCAGTCGCATGGCACGCATTTGCCACTGAAATCGCTGAAAATAACGCGGGGAATAGGCACATTGGTTTTGCTGCGAATCAGATCGTAGGCCGTTAGCTCTGTGCGTATGGCGCCGCGTTCATGCGTGAGCACCGGAGCGCCGTAACGCGGCGAGAGCTTCAGTAGAAAGGCGCCACGCGCAGGCGTGACAATGCGAATAACCGGATTGCGCCCTGTTTCAACTGGGAAAAGGTGCTGCGCATCGCTGATGCCAGCCCGTGCGCACATCTGCTCCAGCTCCTGCTCAGAGGGCATTGTGCTCAGTTTGTGCTGTATCATAAAAATCGGCTCTTTTCAATACTGGAATAAAAAGTGTGCTAAAATCAGGACGAAGGGCGCAGCTGATCATACAGAAGATCGGTGCCCCATTGGCGGAAAAAGCCCTTTTTCTTTATTATACATCGTATGGCAAGCAAAAGAAACGGGAAATTTGCGCCGCCGGCTTGGGAAAAGCAACAGCAAGCGGGAGCGGGCCGCATCGGCCCGTGGGCAGGGAAAGCTTGAAGAAAGCAAGTTTATGATGTATGATAAAAAGGAATATGCCGAGTGTTTTGGCATGCACATAGGGCTGCCGCAGGCTGAACGCTGATTGTATGAGGAAACAGGCAGCATGTAGAACAGGAGGGGGAAATGTGCGGATTCTGGTGGTCGACGGGCAGGGCGGCGGTGTTGGAAGCCGCCTGATCGCAGCGCTGCGTGAGCAGAAGCTGCCGGACGCACAGATTATTTGCGTGGGGACAAATGTGCTGGCAACCAACGCGATGCTCAAGGCGGGGGCCGACGCCGGCGCCACAGGGGAGAATGCGGTGGTATATAACGCTGCACGCGCGGATATGATTCTGGGCCCAATTGGCCTGCTGCTGGCAAACGCCATGCTGGGGGAAATTACTCCCGCCATGGCAAGCGCCGTATCAGGGAGCAAGGCGCGCAAGCTTTTTATCCCAGCCTCCAAATGCGCGGTCGACATTATGGGGGTGGAGCCGCGTCCGCTTTCCGCCTATATTACGCAGGCGGCGGAGCTGGCGCGCCGCCTTTGCGATGAGCAGGATCAAAAGGCTTGATGGGAAGGGAAGCGGGCATGAAAGTTTATTATGATCTTCACCTGCATTCCTGCCTTTCTCCTTGCGGAGATGAGGATATGACGCCTTACAACCTTGTGCATATGGCGGCGTTGCAGGGGATGCAGGCCATTGCGCTCACGGCCCACAACTCCTGCCTGAACTGCCCGGCCGCAGTGCAGGTGGGCAGAGAGGCAGGCGTTCTGGTGATCCCCGGCATGGAGCTGTGCACGGCGGAGGAGGCGCATGTGGTCTGCCTTTTTGCGGATCTGGAGCAGGCCCTGCGCTTTTCGGCCTACGTCCGGGCGCATATTCCTGCGGTTCAGAATCGGCCTGAAATTTTTGGGGAGCAGCGTATTATGGATGCAGAGGATGGAATCCTGGGTTCGGAAGCGCTTTTGCTCACAACGG
>USBP01000069.1 GCA_900552985.1 uncultured Oscillospiraceae bacterium | reverse complement strand
GGGGCTTTATGGCTGTATCAGGGCAATCGGCCGTGCCGGTTAGATTACACGAATGGTTTTCCACTTGCCGCGTGCAAAACGCACAGTAAACACGACAGAGCGGAAAAACCAATCAACATACATCGCAATCCAGACCCCCATCAGACCCATCTTCGCTGTGCCGCCGAGCAGGTAGCTCAAGCCAATGCGGAACGTCCACATGGAAATCATCGAGACGATCATGGTAAAGCGGGCGTCGCCGGAGGCGCGCAGCGCATTGGGCAGCGTGAAGGAGAGCGGCCAGATGATAATGCACGCGATGGTGAAGGTGTAAAGCACCTCGCGCGCATCCGCTGCCGCTGCCGGGCTGAGATGGAACAGGCCAATCAGCGGGCCGGCAGTGAAAAAGACGATGAGGTTTAAAACGCCCATCAATCCATAGGTCAGCAGCAGGAGCTTTTTCGTGTAATAGACTGCCTGGGGATAATCCCGGCCGCCTACGCACTGGCCGACCACGGTAGTCAGGCCCAGTTGGATGGCGGTGCCTGGGGTGTTGATGAAAGAGGCGATCGTGTTGGCGATCGCGTTGGCTGCGATTGCGGAGGTGCCAAAGGTGGCTACAAGCCCCTGCACGATCAGCTTGCCGATCTGGAACATCCCGTTTTCCACTCCATTGGGCACACCAATTTTTAAAATACGGCGGATCATCTCCCAATGCAGCTCCGGCTTCCAAAGCCGCTCAATGTGGATGGGGTTGTTTTTATGGCAGACCAGCACCAGCATGATGACCGCCGCCATCGCACGGGAGGCAAGGGAGGCCGTTGCGGCGCCAGCCACCCCCCAGTGGAAGCCGTAGATTAGAATTGCATTGCCGCCGATGTTGACAACGTTCATCAAAAAGGAAACCAGCGTAGAAACCTTGCTGTTGCCCATGGAGCGGAAAAGCGCCGCCCCGGCGTTATAAACCGCAAGGAAGGGGTAGGAGATGGCGGAAATCCAGAAGTAGGTGATGGCGTTCTCCATCACGGCAGGCTCGATGTTGCCGAAGATCAGGCCGGTGAAATACAAGGGAGACCGCCATGATAATGGCTGCCAGGGCAGTTGTGGCATATAAAAGCTGCTTTGCCGCAATGCAGGCGTTCTTTTGCTCCTGCCTCCCGAGATATTGCGCAGTAACAACGGCGCCCCCGGTTGCCAGGGCGGAAAAGATCTGTATAAACAAAATGTTGATGGAATCCACCAGGGAGATGCCTGATACGGCGGCTTCGCCAACATTTGTGACCATAACGGTATCCGCCATGCCAATGGTCACGGCCAGCAGCTGCTCGATGACGAGCGGAACCAGCAGCCGGACGAGCGCTCGATTAGAGAAAAACAATGGGTTTTCGAACACACGCGGTGTACGCCTGCGTAACTGTATTTGCCGCATACAGTGCCCCTCTTTCCTAAAAATAAAAAATGAAGGGAACGCAACAGCCCCTCCTCCGGCAGAGATAGGCGTACTGCTGCTGGAGGAGGGTTCCCTTCCGTTATCATAGCATCCGGGGGAAGGCGTTGCAAGAGAGGATACAATTTTTAGCGTTTTTCTGTGTTTCGCGAAGCCTGCCCCTGCGCTTTTATCTGATTTGCCTGCCAGAATGCACGGCGGCGGGTTGGGGCAAAAGCCTGAGAGGCGGCATGCTCTGTTCATGATCGGGCTCAGGCCAGATAAAATACCTGCATTTCTCCGCCGCCGAGCGTAAAGGTATACTTACCGTTTTCAAGGGACGCCTTCTCGCTCTGTCCGTTTTTACTGTTTACCTGGAAAAGCTCTTTGCTGCTTTCATCGAATGTGAGCGTGATGCTCTGCGCGGTTTCCTGGCTGGAGCCGTGCTGCTGCTCTGGGTGCAGGCCGTTACCCGATGTCAGTGCGTTGCATACGATGAAATAATTCCTGCCCTCCATCTCGCCTGCACCGGGCAGCGTGCGGAAATAGCCGATGTAAACGTCGCCTGGCAGGCCGTCGTTTTCGGTGCCGAGATTTTGCGCCTCGATTGCCTCAATGCCGCAGCTGTTTTCTGAGGAGAATTTGCTGACGGTTGAGGGCTTGAGATTGGGCACGCCTACCAGCCCCAGCTTATGTTTGCCGCTGAGCACCTGAACGTTTTCTGTTTGCAGGTTGACAAGGTGCGGCGAGAGCGCTTCGATTTCAGCGGCGATTTGCGCATACTCCCGGTAATGATGGGTTTGATTCCCGTTTCCATCAAATAGGAGAAACTGATCGCTGTCAATTACGCGGAAGAGGTTCAGCCATTTTCCTCCCATCGTTACCGTAAGGTTGGCAACCAGCTTTTTCTGCGATTCGGTGATCTCGTACCAGCCGACAGCGGCAGGGTTTTCGCCCGATTTGTAACCGAGCAGGTATTGGCCAAATGGGATCGGGGAGGTACCGCTGCCGTCATAGCCTTTCATGGCGGGGATACGGATGCGGTTGATATCGTCGGCAATCACGGCTGCAACTTTATAATCTTTATTGCTGCCGAGCTCATCAAAATAATAGGAATCATAGGTCAGCATATCAGGCTTTGCAATGCGCATGTATTCCTCATATTCCTTTTCACTCCACTGGCCTGCCCATTGGTTGGAGTGGAGCAGCGCGTTGTTGTTCCTGCTCCTGAAATCGGCAAACCATTGGCCAAGCATTTCTGCCTGATGGGTGGAATATGCCTGCTCGTCGCCAAAGCAAACGCTGATCAGGCTGTTTGCATATTGCAGCTGCTCCGCGCTCATCCATTCCTTGCCGCTTGGCGCGGTATCAACAGCGTTGACGTTGTTCGGCGCCTTGGCCATACTCCAAATCATGGAGCTGTCTTTTTGGTGAATGGGGGCGTTAAAGAGGTTGCCGTCATAATAGGTCGGGCCAAAACCGAATTGTTTCAGGTTTTCAAAGGAGATCTGCTTTTCGCTGGATTGCTCAGCGGGGAACCACGCCTGCAGGGCAAAGCCCTTTTCCCGCAGGATGCGGTTGCCGTTGGAGACGGTGATTTCATCTGCCAGGTAATCATCCGGCTTGTGGGTAAAGTAAAACGCAATGTCGGCTACCACACTGACCACTACAAAGATAATCGTAATGACCAATGTGAAAATTCGGATTTTTTTCATTTGATTTTCCTCCCCTTATCATACATTTTGAAACCGTTTGTCGATTTCTTTCGGAGGTTAGTGTAGCATATACCCTAATTTTTATCAATAAAGATATTTAAAATTTTATTTTAACGTAAAAATTTGAACGTCGAAAGGAATGAAGGGATTTGCGCAGGAATGAAGGCCTGAATCGATTTTGCTATTTGAAAGGTATCCAGGGCGGATTCAAGAAGATCGAAAGGGCTTTTGCAGAGGGCGTGCCGGCCGCTGTCGGGAGCTGTTCAAACGGTACTGGGTTTATGTGAAAAAATATCAGGTTTATATCTGCTAAAAATCAAGAAAAGGCTGTTATTTTGTGGCGGAAACAGGTATACTAATGCCTAACATCAGATTTCACATGCCATACCCTTAGGTGCGGGAGGCGGGAATGGGCTTGCCCGGCGAACTGTGTACTGTACGCAGAAACAGGCCGGCTGTTAATTTTGATGCAACCTATGTGTGCAGGAGGGCTGCTTATGGAGCGCTTAAGCCGTGCTGAAATGACTGTAATCGCCGCCGCGCTTTTGTTGACGGCAGGGCTCATTTTATATCACGCCTTTGATGCGCAGCCGTTGACGCCGGTGGTGGAGACCTTTGCCGCCTCCCTTCCGATGGATGTGCTTCCGTCCTCTTCCGGCAGCGCGCAGCCCACATCTGCGCAGGTGCAGCAGCGTGAGGATATGCAAGCTCAGACGCGCTCGACCACAGCACAAAAACCGGCGCAAAGCGTAGCGGCAGCTGAAAAACACGTCGGCCCTATCAACCTGAACACAGCGTCAAAGGAGGAACTGATGGAGCTTGACGGGATCGGCGAGGTAAAGGCTGAAGCGATCCTTACTTATCGCCTGGAGAATGGTGCGTTTCAATCCGTGGATGAGCTGTTAGAGGTGCCTGGCATTGGGGAAAAGACGCTTGCAAAGCTGCGCGATCAGGTTTGCATCTGATTTTTTTGCAGAGCCTGCAACTTTAGAGGCGGCTTCGGCATCTTCTTATCGGTAACGGTGCGTATCAAAAGGTGGAGGCAGTGTTATGTGTGCTGCGGGAGCGGCTGCCGCTACTGCAGAGATGCAGAAAGAAACCCCGCCAGCGGCCCGGTTGGCGGACGATATTTGACATCAAAATGGGGGATTGTTTTGGTTTTTTCCAGCTTGAATTTTATGTACCTTTTTCTGCCGGTATGCCTATTGCTGCATTTTGTGCTGCGCGGCATCCGAGCACGTAATTATCTGCTTTTGGCCATGTCCCTCGTGTTTTATGGGTGGGGCGAGCCCAAGTGGATTGTGCTTATGCTTTTGACGACGCTGATTGACTATGGCGCGGGCCTGTTGGTTGACAAATACCGGGGTAGGAAGCAAGCCAAATGGGCGCTTGCAGGAGCCGTAGTGATTACGCTGTCGTTTCTGGCTGTATTTAAGTATTTGGGCTTTTTTAATCAGAATTTCAACGGTATTTTTGGCACACAGCTGCCGGAGCAGCCGTTTACTCTGCCCATTGGTATTTCGTTTTATACCTTTCAGGCGATCACCTATGTGGCTGACGTTTATCGGAATCAGGCGCAGGTGCAGCGCTCCTATGCAAAGCTGCTGTTGTATGTTTCCCTGTTCCCGCAGCTGATTGCGGGGCCGATTGTACGGTATACTGATATTGCTGAGCAGCTGGAGGACCGGCAGATCACGCCGGAGGGATTTGCAAAGGGAATCACGCGCTTTGTCACCGGGCTTGGCAAGAAGGTTCTGCTGGCGAATATTGCCGGGCAGGTTGCCACTTCCCTGATTGGCGGAGATTTATCGCAAGCCTCTGTGCTTGGCGCGTGGGCGGGAATTTTGGCATATGCCTTCCAAATTTATTTTGATTTCTCCGGCTATTCGGATATGGCGATTGGTCTGGGGCATATGTTCGGCTTTACGTATGTTGAAAACTTCAACTATCCCTATATTTCTAAATCCATTACGGAGTTCTGGCGGCGCTGGCATATCAGCCTGAGCACCTTTTTCCGGGATTATGTATATATCCCGTTGGGCGGAAACCGCAGGCACCAGCTGCGCAACATGTTTGTTGTGTGGGCGCTGACAGGCCTCTGGCATGGCGCAAGCTGGAATTTTGTGCTCTGGGGCTTATACTATTTTGTCTTTCTGGCGATTGAAAAGCTGTTCCTTGGAAAATATCTGGAGAAACTGCCCGCCGTGGTGGGCCATCTCTATGCGCTGTTTATCGTGGTGGTCGGCTGGGTGTTCTTCTATTTTGACGATATGTCCCGTTTGGGGCAGATGCTCCGCCTGATGTTCGGGCTGAGCGGGCAGGCCGGCGTGTCGCCTACGGATACGATCCTGCTGAAAAACCATATTGTGTTCTTCCTGGTGGCGATCGTGGCATGTTTGCCCGTCTCTAAGCTGGCGAAGGGGCTGCTGGCCCGCTTTGCCCGCAGGGGGAGCGCGCAGGAGATTACGGCAGGTGTAATCGGCGTTGTTTATGATGTGGCGCTTTTGTTCTTTTCCACAGCGGCGCTGGTTGGCGCAAGCTACAATCCGTTTCTTTATTTCCGATTTTAAAGCAGGGAGGCAGGGAATATGAAAAAGAAACCGACCCGTCCCTCCGTTTATCATGTGGGGACCCAAAGGGATATTTCTGTGGAGCGAAGGCGGCGCAAGGCGCGCGGCATCCAGAGGATCCTTTGCCTGGTATCCGTCGTGCTGTTTATCGTTCCGCTGTTTGCACTGGGCGTAGCCAGCCTGTTGGATACGGATAAAACCGTGTCAGAGAAAGAAAACCGCAACCTGAAGGCCCGGCCGGAATTCAGCCTCCAGGCATTGTTCGACGGCAGCTACACCAAGGATTTTGAGGAGTATTATGCGGATACCTTCCCCCTGCGGGATTTTTTCCTCTCCGTCAATCAGAAGCTCAGCGGCATTTTTACGCAGGCTGCCGGGAAGGATGACCTCGTCCTGATCGGGAAAGAGGGCAAGGATGATTTCGGCGGAGAAGCGCTCACGGAGGAAGGAGAGACGGGCGCGGGGCAGACCACGGGCAAGGAAGCGGAGACAAAGGCGCCCTATCAGCCGCAGGTCGATGACGATGAGGTATATGAAAGCGGTTATATTTTAATTGATAAGGATCGCAAGGCGGCTTTGGAAATTTACACCATTAACAAGCCGAAGATTCGGGATTACACAGATGTGGTCAACCGCTTGGCGCAAAAACTGCCGGATCAGAAGATATACACGCTGTTGGCCCCAACGGCGACGGAGTTTTACAGCCCGGAGGATTATCACACGGGCAGCCGTTCCCAGAAGGAGGGCATCGCCTATGCTTATGAGCAGTTCCGGCAGCCGAACCTGAAGGGGGTTGACGCTGTTTCAGAAATCGGGCTGCATCTGGAGGAATACCTGTATTTCCGCACGGATCATCACTGGACGGCGCGCGGCGCTTACTATGCTTATGTAGCGTTTTGCCGGGCGGCCGGGTTGGAGCCGGCGCCGCTTTCCTCCCTGGAGAGCGGGCGGATCGAAAATTTTGTCGGCAGCATGTACCGCTATACCGACGCACAGGTGCTCAAGGATAACCCGGATTATCTCGAATACTTCCTGCCGCGGCGTGAGGCGGAGGGCATGTATTATGACGACGCCACCATGCAGAACGGGCATCATCTGACCATTGTTTCCACCAAAGTGAATGCGGATAATAAATACCTCGCTTTTATTCAGGGGGATACGCCGCTTTCCAAAATTGTGACGGACAATAAAAACGGCAAAAAAATCCTTGTGATTAAGGATTCCTATGGCAACGCACTTGTGCCGTTCCTGGTGGATAATTACGAGGAGATTTATGTAATCGACCCGCGCAATATTGAAACGGATCTGGCTTCCTTTGTCAAAGCGCAGGGGATTCAGGATGTTCTTCTGGTCAACTATTCTCTGATTGGCGGCAACAAATCTTATCTAAACGCGCTGGAAAAGATGCTTGGCTGAGAGGCGGCTCGGCTGCCTC
>USBP01000068.1 GCA_900552985.1 uncultured Oscillospiraceae bacterium | reverse complement strand
TTTTTGCGGCTGCGGAATATGACGGCCCGGTTTATCTGCGATTTGGGCGGCTGGCCGTACCGCGTATTTTTGATGAACACTATACCTTTGAGATCGGCAAGGCCGTAGAGCTGCGGCCCGGCGAGGATGTGACGATCATTGCGACCGGCCTGATGGTCAATGAGGCGCTTCTTGCGCAGGAAGAGTTGATGAAGGAGGGCATCAGCGCCCGTGTGATCAACATGGCGACCATCAAGCCGATTGACCGTGAATGCATCATAGCGGCCGCCAGAGAGACGGGGGCGATTGTCACAGCGGAGGAGCATAGCATCCTTGGCGGGCTTGGCGCCGCAGTAGCCGAGGTTGTGTGCGAAACCGTGCCGGTTCCCGTGGTGCGCGTCGGCGTAGAGGATACGTTCGGCTGCTCAGGGCCGGCGGCTGAGCTGCTGCATGTTTTCGGGCTGGATGCAGCCAATATTGTGGAAAAGGTGCATCAGGCGATTGATATGAAAGCTCGGTAAAAAGTGGTTGACAAAAGAATCGCCCGCGTTTTATGATAAACGCGGAGCAGGGGGGCAAGCCGAAGCGTGCCCCCCTTTTTTGGGATAGAAATGATTTGTGGAGGATGGGGAATGAAGAACCTTGTACTGATCGGCATGCCGGCATGCGGAAAAAGTACGGTCGGCGTGATTCTGGCCAAAACGATTGGCGCTGGCTTTCTGGATACGGACCTGCTTTTGCAGCAGCGCGAGGGGAAACGTTTGCAGGAGATTATCGATGGGCACGGCCTGCCGTATTTTTTGCGGGTAGAGGAGCACGCGATCGGCAGCGTCGATTGCCGGGATACCGTCATCGCCACAGGCGGCAGCGCCGTATACAGCGAAAATGCGATGCGCCACCTGCACCTGAACGGGATTTTGATTTATCTGAAGCTGCCGTATCAAGAGGTAGAGGCCAGATTGAACAATATCAAAACCCGCGGCGTTGCCATGGCGAAGGGCGAGTCGCTTTACGACCTGTATTGTGAGCGGATGCCCTTGTATGAAAAGTGGGCGGATATTACCGTGGATACAGCAGGCCTGACGGCAGAGCAGACGGTGGAGGCGATTTTAAAATCGCTGGATGCTGGCAAAAATGAATCGTCCAATTGTATCCATTTTGGCCGGCTGGCATAGCGCCGGCTTTCTCCCTGCCGATTGCGTTGCGTTTCTTGCAGGAAGCTCCGGCAGAAGGCGTCGCCGGCCGGTGGAACGGCCGAGCCCTTTGCTTTCTTTATGAAATAAACTGATTTTAAGCTGTTTTATTTTTTTCGATGGATTTTTTGGCAGGCTTCGCTACAATAAAAAGGCGGGACGTGAATGCCGGCCGGAAGCGATTCGATGGCGCCTCCACTTAAATTTTTTCATTTTCCTGCAACTATTTTTGGCTGCCGTCCATCATAACAAACAGTGAAAGCGGAAAGCGAGGGCTTCGGAATGAACAGGCCTTATCAAACGGAAAACGGTGCGCGCAATAGCCGGCAGCGAAAAAGAAGGAATATGCTTTTGTTATCAGCATCCCTGGTGCTCGTGTGCCTTGTGGCTGTAATTGTTATTGCAGGTATGCGCAGCAACGGGCGGAAAGCGGAAGGGGAAATGCTGAGCGCCGGCCTTTCCACACAGCCGCCCACTGGCCTTGCGGTTGCCCCTCCGTCCTGGGAGCAGGCGTCTCTGACCAGCACGCAAAGAGTTACGGCGCTGCAAACAACAGAAGGGGCGTCCGAAAGCGGTACAACACCCGCCAAAGGGAATAACGCTTATTTTCAGGATGCAGTTTTTATTGGGGATTCCCGCACCGAAGGGCTTGGAAATTCCGGCCTGCTCAGCGGCGCCACCTTTTATGCCTACAAGGGCCTGATGGTCGATACGGTTTTTACGAAGCCGGTTATATCTGACGGAGGCCAAAAGCTCACAGTGATTGACGCATTAAAAAAGCATTCGTTTGGGAAGGTTTATATCATGCTGGGCGTCAATGAACTGGGCTGGGCAAATGAAAAAGCCTTTATTAACGGCTATGGGAAGCTGGTGGACGCTATTAAAAATATAGAATCCGGTACGCATATTTATGTGCAGTCGATTTTACCGGTTTCCAGGGAAAAATCGGCACAGGGCGTTTATACCAATGACCGGATCCGGCTGTATAACCGGCTGCTTAAGGAGATGTGCGCCCAGAAGGGGGTGCAGTATCTTGACGTCTACCAGGCCGTGGTGGACGGCTCCGGCAATTTGCCGGCGGACGCGTCGGCGGATGGCGTGCATTTGAAAATGGCATATTGCAGAAAATGGGCCGATTATCTCCGAGCCCATACCAATGCATAGAAAGGATGATAAAAATGAGATTTTTGAGGATGGGGCTTCCGGTATTGTTATTGCTGGTGCTGCTGGCCGGCTGCGGCGCGCAGAAGGCGCAGAATGTGGACGCTGCCCAGGCGGCGGATACGCTGAAAAGTTCTCTGACCTTTCAGGATGAGCTGTCTGAGGCAACGCCGGAGGTGCGCAACCGAACCTACGGCGTATCTGATGCGGATATTGTGGCTGGGAAGCTGTATTTGAGCAGCGGCGCAACGGCGGAGGAGATCGCGGTTTTTGAGGCGGCGGATGATGCGGCCGCTGACCGGCTGCTGGCCGCGATGCAGGAGCGTGTGGAAGCGCAGAAGCTTGCGTTTGAGGATTATGCGCCTGCCGAGATGCCCAAGCTGGACAGCGCCGTTGTGGAGCGCAGCGGGAACTTTGTAGCTCTCTGTATTGCAGCAGATAACGCTGCCGCGCAGAAGATGGTCAAGGAGCTCATCGGGTGACGGACGGAAAACGGAGGAGCAGGCGCTGTGAGCGGGGAGCAAACGTCGATTACAGAGTTTATCTATGAAAACCAGGCGGCTATGTACCGCCTGGCGTTTTCCTATGTCCACAATCGAGACGCCGCGCTGGATATTGTGCAGGATACGGTGGTGCAGGCTATCAGCCATGCGCACGCGCTGCGCAGCGAAGCGGCGGTCAAGGCTTGGGTCTACCGGATTTTAATTAATGAAAGCCTCGCTTATTTGCGGCGCAATCAAAAGCTGCTTCTGCTTGATGAATTTCCAGAGGTTGCTGTCCCGCAGGAGGATCCCGGATCAAGGGTGGATGTGTACCGCGCGGTGGAGCGCTTGGAACCAAAGATGCGGACAATCATCATTTTGCGGTATTTTGAGGATATGAAGCTGGAGGATATCGCTGTGGTGACAGGCGTAAACCTGAACACTGTCAAGGCACGCCTGTATCGCGCATTGAAAAAGCTGCGTCACGAGCTTGGCGACGGATTCTCCGATATATAAAAAAACGATAAGGGAGGGGTGCGTGTGAGATCCATCAGGGATGCAAAAGAAATTTATATTTCGCTTGAGCCGCCGGAGGAGCTGGATGATGTTGTCCGTGAGGCAGTACGTTTTGCAGGGCGCAAACATGGAGCGTACCGCCATCCTGTCTGCTGGACGGCCTGTGCTGCCGGAGCATGCCTGGTTCTGTTTGTCGTAGCGCTCAATATGATTCCCGCGTTCGCTGCCGGGATATCAGAAATCCCGGTTTTGGGGCATATCGCGCAGGTGCTGACCTTTGCGGAATACGAGAAGCAAGGGGCGAACGAGACGCTGATCGTCCGTCAGCCGGAGCTTGCCGGCACCGGCAATACAGAGCTGGAAAAGCGCATCAATCAGGAGATACAGGCAAAAATCAACGAGTTGATCGCAACCTTTCAATCGGAAGCAAAAGCTGCCAAGCAGGTTTATCTGGAGAATGGCGGCGATGAAAGCGATTATCTGATCCCGGAGATCCGCATTGACTACCGGCTGTGCTGCAATAATGGTGAAATCGTCTCATTTGTATTGACAAAATCGGAGACAAGCGCAAGCTATTACGAGGAGCAATATTATTATAATATTGACCTGGACACCGGCAAGGAGCTGACCCTGCGCGATCTGCTCGGCCCGCAGTATGGGGGGATCATCCTGAGTGAGCTCCAGCGGCAAATCGGGCAACGTATGGAGCAGGATCCAGACGCTTATTATTACAGCGCAGAAGAGATGGAAACCTTTGAGGTCGATCTGGAAAACCCCGGTTTCTATCTCAATGAGGCGGGGAATGTAGTCGTCGTGTATCCCAAATATGAAATCGCGCCCGGCTATATGGGCATACAGGAGTTTGAAATTACAAGGTAAAGGGGTTCGGAGATGGTATTCAGCAGCCTGCTTTTTCTGTTTTATTTCCTGCCGGCGGTGCTGGTGGTCTATTTTATCGTCCCTCGTAAGGCCAAAAATATTGTCCTGTTGATTTTCAGCCTGTTTTTTTATGCCTGGGGCGAACCGGTTTATATTTTGCTGATGATGTTTTCCATCTGTATGGATTTCTTCCTGGGCCTGTGGTTGGAACGGGTGCGGCAAAATAGGGAACGGGCAAAAAAGGTGCTTGTGCTGGCAGTGGTGCTGAATGTAGCTTTGCTTGCATTTTTTAAATATGCGGATTTTTTTGTGGACAATTTAAACGCTGTGACAGGGCTTGCAATCCCATCGCTCAATATCCCGCTGCCGATTGGAATTTCTTTTTATACCTTTCAGGCAATGTCCTATCTGATCGATCTGTATCGTGGCGACGTCCCCGTGCAGCGCAGCATCGTTGCGTTTGGCACATATGTATCGCTGTTTCCCCAGTTGATTGCGGGGCCGATCGTGCGTATGCGCACTGTTGTCGGCGAGCTGGCGGACCGGCGGGAGAGCTTTGATGATTTTTCCATCGGGGTCAAGCGGTTTGTGGCGGGCCTTGGCAAAAAGGTGCTGATCGCAAATACGTTGGGCGAGGTCTGGAGCCAGGTTTCCGCCATGGAGCCGGATGGCCTTCCGGTTCTGACTGCCTGGATTGGCGTGCTGGCCTATACCTTCCAGATCTATTTTGACTTTTCCGGTTATTCGGATATGGCAATCGGGCTGGGACGGATGTTCGGTTTTCATTTCCTGGAGAATTTTGATTATCCCTATATCTCAAAGAGCATCACAGAGTTTTGGCGGCGCTGGCATATTTCATTGAGCAGCTGGTTTAAGGAATATGTTTATATTCCGCTGGGCGGCAACCGGAAAGGGCTTTCAAAGCAGATCCGCAATATCCTGATTGTATGGCTGCTGACCGGCTTCTGGCATGGCGCGAGTTGGAATTTTGTCGTCTGGGGTCTATATTTTGGCGTGCTGCTGATTTTGGAGAAGCTTTTTTTGCTCCGGCTTCTGCAAAAGCTGCCCTCGTTTTTCCAGCATGCCTATACGATGCTGCTGGTTGTGCTTGGCTGGGCGGTGTTTGCCTTCGATTCGCTGGGGGATGGCCTGCAATTTGTCCGCGCTCTGTTCGGCGGTTATGGCCAGGCGCTGTGGGACGGCGGAGCGCTCTACCTGCTCTATACAAATATCATCCTGTTTATTATCGCCGCGATTGGGAGCACGCCGCTGCCGGGCCGGCTGTGGAACCGGTTGGACAGGCGGCTGGAAGCGCATCCCGTGCCGTTGGGCGCTTTGGAATCCGCTCTGGTGGCCTGCGGCATGTTGCTGTGTGTGGCTTTCCTGGTGGATGCTTCGTACAATCCATTTTTATATTTTCGCTTTTAAGGGAGGGCGTTCTATCTTATGAAATACAACCGTGCAAAGTGGCTCTCCCTCTTTTTCGTAGTGGGCCTGGGCGCGCTGGTCGTGTGGAACCTTCTCACGCCCTCCCGCGCGTATTCGGAGAGCGAAAACCGTTATCTGCAGGAGTTCCCTGTTTTACAGCTTGACCGGATTTTGTCCGGCGATTTTGCAAAGGAGTTTGACAGCTTTTCCAGCGACCAGTTCCCCCTGCGGGAGCAGTGGGTGGCGCTGAAAACGAGCGTTCAGATGGCGTTGCTGCGTCCGGATAACGGCAGGGTCTATTTTGGCAAAAACGACCGGCTTTTTGAGGTGCCCTCTGCCAGGAATACGATTCGGGAGGAAAAAAACTGTCAAGCGGTCGCAGCGTTTCTCAACACTGCGCAAAAGCGCTGGCCGGAGATGAAGGCCTCTGTGCTGCTTTCTCCGACCGCCTCTGCGGTACTGCCGGAGGATCTGCCCGCATTTGCACCCGTTGCAGATCAGGCAGCACTGCTTGAGCGGATGCGTCAGGCGCTGGGGGAGGGAATTCCATTCTGCGATCCTACACATTCCTATGCCGAGCAGCCGGATCGGGAAAAGCTGTTTTTCCGCACGGACCATCACTGGACGGTGTACGGCGCTTTTGCGGCCTATCAGGCATGGTGCGAGACGGTAGGGATCACTCCCCTGGAGATGGGAGATTACACGGCGCGGACCGTATCGGATCACTTTCTGGGCACGCTCTATTCCAAGGCCAATTTGCCCTGGATTCACGCGGAGAATCTGGATGTTTTGGAACCCAAGCAGGAAAATCCCTGCACTGTCACCGCTGAGGATGGGCGTGTCCATTTAAGCTCCCTCTATGACCCTTCGTTTTTAGCGGGAAGGGATCAGTATTCCTATTTCCTTGGCGGGAACCATCCGGTGACAGAGATTAAAACGAGCGTGAACAACGGAGAGCATTTGCTGATTATCAAGGATTCCTACGCGCATTCCTTCGTGCCGCTGCTTACGGCGCACTATGAAACCATTACCCTGCTCGACCCGCGTTATTTCCGGGAGGACTTGCTCAGTTGGATGGAGCAGCGGGATTTTACGCAGCTTCTGGTGCTCTATAATGCGGCGACCTTTGCGGAGGATGCGAGCCTTGCGAATGTGCTGGCGGTGGATTGACCTGAGAACATTTTTGAAGCTTCTGCAAAAATCCGCTCTTGATTTTTGCAGAAGCTTACGCTATAATAGAGAAGATTTCTGTGCCGGTGTGATGGAATTGGCAGACGTGCTGGACTCAAAATCCAGTGGTAGCGATACCGTACCGGTTCGACCCCGGTCACCGGCACCAGCTCGCCGCAAGCGTCATATCGCTTGCGGTGAGCTTTTTCATTTCATTGCAGAGCTTATCGTGCGCTCGTTCTGCTGCTTCTCGATTTCAAACTGAACCAACTTCACTGGGCTTCGGTTTGGGTCTGCTGCTTTGCGGCGATTTTATCTT
>USBP01000067.1 GCA_900552985.1 uncultured Oscillospiraceae bacterium | reverse complement strand
GGGAAGCCTTCGGCGGGCGAGTTGATTTTGACGAGCTCGACCGCCTGACCCGCGCGTTTTTTGACCGCTATGAGGCGGAACACGGCGTGCCGGTCAAGCCCGGGCTCTACGAGCTGCTTAATTATTTAAAACAATGCGGATATCAGACTGCGGTCGCCTCCTCCACGTGTGAGGCCGAGGTGAAGCGCCGGTTGGAATCGGCAAAGGTTACCGCGTATTTTGACGCGGTGATCGGCGGAGACCGGCTGAGCGCCTCAAAGCCTGCGCCGGATATCTACCTCAAAGCCTGCGCGGAACTGGGGGAGCGCCCGGAGGACTGCATGGCGCTGGAGGATTCGCGCAACGGTATCCTTTCCGCCAGCCACGCCGGGCTGAAGCCGGTGATGGTCCCCGATCAGTGGCAGCCGGATGGGGAGACGAAGGCACTGCTGTATGCGCAGTGTGAACGGCTCGATGAAGTGATTGCCTTGCTGGAGAAGGAGAGGGTGCGATGAAAACGCTCTATGTATCCGATCTGGACGGGACGCTGCTCAACCGCCAGTCGCGGCTGTCCGCCCATACCGTTGAAACGCTCAACCGCCTGATCGAAGAAGGGCTGCCCTTTACCTATGCAACGGCGCGCAGCGTGCACTCCGCCCGCGTTGTGGCCGATGGGCTGCAAACGAGGCTACCGGTGATCACCTACAACGGCGTATTTTTGCAGGATGCGCAAACGGGAAAAGTTCTTTCCAGCACTGTTTTTTCGCCGGAAGAGATCGGAAACCTGGCCGGGCATCTATCACGTCATCCGGTGAGCGCCCTTGCGTATGCGCTGTTGGATGGCGAGGAGCGCGTTTCGTGGCTGCCAGAGCGGGAGAACGAGGGCGTGCGGTATTATCTCAGCTGCCGGAAGGGGGACAAGCGCTTCCGCGCGGTGAGTGTGGAACCGGCGCTTTATCAGGGCGAGGTGTTTTACATCACCTGCATCGGCGGGCGGGAGGAGCTTATGCCGCTTTACGATGCGGTGCGGGGAGACACGCGCTTTTCTGTAACGTTCCAGCAGGAGCTTTACCGGGAGGAATACTGGCTGGAGATCATGCCCGCCGGGGCGACCAAGGCGCATGGCATCCGCAGGCTTTGCGCGCTGCTGGGGTTTGACCGGGTGGTATCCTTCGGCGACGCGGTCAACGATCTCAGGATGTTTGACGTCTCAGATGAATGCTATGCAGTGGAAAACGCCGTACCGGAGCTGAAGGCGGCGGCTACCGGCGTGATCCAGAGCAATGAGGCGGACGGTGTAGCGAAATGGCTGGAGAGCCATTGGGTGCGGCCGTGAATTTTGATGGAGGAAAGGCGGTGCAGCGAGATGGAGATGATAAAAGCGGCGGCTCAAGGGGAGCTGAAAGCCGCGGCAATGCTCGCCGGGAAGCTCTGGCCAGGCCATTCCTGCGCGGAGCTGGAGGAAGAGCTGCAGGAGTATTGCCAGGCGGGCGGCGCCGTTTTTTTGGTGCGGGCACAGGCGCAGGATATCGGCTTTGCTCAGTGCGGGCTGCGCAGCGATTATGTGGAGGGTACGGGCACAAGCCCGGTGGGTTATCTGGAGGGCGTCTATGTGGAGCCTGCTTTCCGCAGGCAGGGTGTGGCGTCGGAGCTTCTGCGTGCCTGCGAAGCCTGGGCGGTGGAGCAGGGCTGCTCAGAGTTCGCAAGCGATACGGAGCTGGGTAATACGGATAGCCTCCGGTTTCACCTTGGCGCAGGGTTCCGGGAGGCAAACCGGATCATTTGCTTTGTGAAGGATCTCACCGGGGGAGCCGGCATGAAAGAGGGGGAAGGGCCATAATCCTTTTGATATATTTCTAAATGAGAAAAGAGAAAGGCCCCCAGTCACAGTAACATCCTGCGATTGGGGGCCTTTGACTGCCAGGGCTCACAGCGCATCTCCTACGGCTTTATAAAACAGCCAAAGATCCTGATAGGAGCCATCTTTCATCCGGTATCCGCCCGGCGTAACGCCGATTCTTTGAAAGCCGAGCTTCTCATATAAATGAATCGCCGCCTTGTTTGTACAAACGACGGCGTTGAATTGCAGCCCGCGGAAGGAGAGTGCACGGCACATTCCCAGCGAGTGACGCACCAGATGCTCCCCCACACCGCTGCCCCGGCTTTCGGGACGCACGGCATAGGAGGCATTTGCTGTGTGGGAGCAGCGCCCTACGTTGTTGGGGTGGAGAATATAAAGGCCCTGCACACGGCCGGCCTCATCCACAGCAACTGCGGTAAAGGATTGCTGCTGAAAAAAGGCTCGCGCTTCCTCCAGAGTCAGCGGCTGCTCCTGGGGAAAGCTGTCCCCCTGCGCTACCACCTGATTCCAGAGCTCTGTCATGATGGGGAGATCCGCCTTCGCATAGGCCCGAATGTTCATTTTTCTGCCGCCTCGCTTTCCCGTTCTTTTTTGCCTTCTTCAGAGCCGATATGATGCTTTTGCATAAATCGTGCCTCATATTTTTTCAGCGCGAGCGCCAACGCTCCCTGCGCGTCTATTTGGAGGCTACTGCACAGCCGGAGGATGGAAAACAGGCAGTCCCCCAGCTCCTCCTCCAGCTCTGCCCGGCGCGCAAACGGCTGCGTTTCATATTGGGTGGCCAGCAGAAGCTCCTTCCCTGCTTCGCCGATTTCCGATACCAAATCAGTGAAGCATCCCTGTGGGGAAAGCGCCAGATGGTGCGCGTGCAGAAACTGCTCTACCTGCTGCTGTGCTTCTTTCAAGGGGGATCCTCCTTTTTGCTGAGTTTATAGATTCTTTATTCAATGAATACTTGGAAAGCACCATATGCCATGCTATAATTTTACTATCATGGGGAAAGCTTTTGGTTTTCTAAATGTAAAATTCGGAAAGAAAGAGGATGAGAAACTATGTTTCAGCAGACTGCAGCGGTTTTCCTCACGCTGGTGCAGATTTTGCTGGCGTTGCTTGGCTTCCCGGCTAAGGAGGTGGCGCAACCGCAGACGGATTACCCCTGCGTATTCGTCCACGGCCTTGGCGGATGGGGAGACTATGACACGGCGAACGATGTTGCCCCCTATTGGGGCATGACGACCGGTAGCCTGCTTGCGTATCTGGAGTCAGAAGGCTATGATTGCTATGCGGCATCCGTAGGGCCGATCTCCAGCGCATGGGATCGCGCCTGTGAGCTCTATGCCCAGCTGACCGGCACAACGGTGGATTATGGCGCGGCCCATGCCGCCGCCCACAACCATGACCGCTATGGCGAAACCTACAGCCGCCCGCTCTTTGAGGGTTGGGGCCCGGAGAAAAAGATCCATCTCTTTGGCCACAGCTTCGGTGGCGCGACGGTGCGGCTCTTCACACAGATCGCCTGCGAGGGTGCGGCGGAGGAGGTGTCGGCCTCACCCACGGATGTTTCCCCCTTCTTCCAGGGAGGCATGGATGATTGGATCTACAGCGTGACGACGCTCGCAGCCCCGCATAACGGCACCACCATGGATGGCACGATGAAGGATTACGAGCAGCTTGGCGTCAAATATCTCCCGCTGACGATTCTGGCGGGGGCAATCGGCAACCTGCCTTTCATCAACGGGATGTATGACTTCCAGCTGAGCCAGTTTGGCCTCACCGCCATCCCGGGCTCTTATAAGCTGAATGTGGCGACGCTCTCCGAAATGTTGAATTTTGCCTCCAGCAGGGATCACGCGGGCTATGATCTTTCCCTGCGCGGCGCGTATGAAATCAATGAGATGATCGAGACGCAGCCGGGCATCTATTATTTCTCCTATGCCGCGTGCGCGACAGAGGAGGATGGCAACGGCAACTGGGTGCCGGTTGACTCGATGACGGCCATGTTTAAGGCGCCCTCCTTCCTGATCGGCAGAAAGTTCGAGGCCTATACCACATCCTTTGGCCTTGAAGTTGATGAGCAGTGGCAGCCCAACGACGGCCTTGTCAACACCATCTCCGCATTACGTCCGCTGGATGAGGAGGGAGTTGCGTTTGACAGCGAGGATATCAGGCCCGGCATCTGGAACGTGATGCCTGTTGTTGACGGCCGCGATCATATGTCCTTTATGGGCGGCCTGCTCAGCGGAGACGGCGAGTGGCTCAGGAGCTTTTACCTTACCCATATGAAAATTCTGGATTCCATTGCTGATTGAATGCCCGGCAGCGTATACCATCAGCATACAAATAAATCCGCCCACAGTGCTTTCTGTGGGTGGATTTTCGTTTTGATTAGAATTTAAAAATTATAGTGTAGAAGGTTCCCACATCTAATATCTATAACTCAAATATCTTTTTCAGTTCCTTTGCCGCAGTTCCCTCCGTCAGAGCGATGATTTCATCCCCCTCTAAAAGGGCCGTATTGCCGCGCGGAATTGTAATGAGGGAATCCCGCATCAGGTAGATTAAAACGCAGCCCTCCGGAAGCTGCAGTGATTGCACGGTCGCGCCGGATTTTGACCAATGGCGAGGGAGCTTATATTCATGGATGGAAGCATCGCTGTTGTTGATATCCGCCACCAGACGAATCGCCGCTCCCTCCACCTCATGCTCAATCATGCCGGTGATGATCCGGGTGGGGGACATGGTGATATCCACGCCAAGCTTTTTCATAATCTCCATATTTTTGGGGTTGTTTACCCGCGCCACTGTCTGCCGGACGTTAAACTGCTGCTTGGCAAGCTCGCAGGCGATCAGATTATCCTCATCCCTGCCGGTAACGGCGATCATGGTATCGCACTTTCCGGCGCCGCCGCGCGCGAGCGTTTCCACCGTTGTACCGTCGCCGCAGACGACGGGGATATCAAGGGAATTTGCAATGCGCGTGCAAAATTCCCGCTCCTTTTCAATCACACTGACAGCATAGCCGTCTTCTATCAACGATTGTGAAAGAAAATAGCCGAGCTTACCGCCGCCGACAATTAAAATCCGCATACTTGTATCAATACCCTTCCTGCCCAGTGGGCCAATCTTGCAAAAGCGGCTTTCTGTTGGGCTTATTCGTTAATATGCGCGAAGATGAGGCTGTCCCCCTCCGTCAGGATCAAATTCTCCGCGTTGCATAAAAGCAGTTTCCCGCCCCTGCGCCGCACGGCGAAGGGCATTTCGTTTTTTCGGTGAGGAAGCTGTGCGGGCCGCAGGCCCCAATCGTGGCGGTCTGTCCGCACCTCCTCAAAGGAAACGGAGCCTGTCCCCAAATGCAGCATCGAAAATTTTGTATCCTCTTGCGTGATCAGGTCGAGCAGGTGATCGGCCTCATAGCGGGTGGCACAAATGGTGTGCAGGCCAAACTTATGGAATACGGCCTCCCGGGAGGGATCCAGAATGCGCGTATAGATGGTCTCAATGTGGAACTCTGTCATTAAAAGCTGTGTGACCATCACGTTCACGTTATCCTCCGCTGTGATGGCGCAGGCCACGTCGGCATTTTCACAGCCTGCGGAGATCAGCACGTCCTTATCCACCGGGACGCCGGCAACCGCAATGCCATCAAAATTGTCTCCAAGCAGGTCAAGGCGGCTCTGCTCACGGTCTACCACTGCGACGTCATAGCCACGCCCGGACAGAGCCAACGCCAGCCGGCGCCCCGTTTTTCCGGCGCCGACAATCAGAACGTTCATACGAATGCTGCTTCCTTTCTCTTCTTTCGCGTTATCGTATCTTGTGATGCACGCATACAATGCCTGCGGGGGTAATGTCTACAATGCCGTATTCCCCGTTTGCCACAGCGCCCGGATTCATCAGATAAAGCCCATCCTCATAATCTATCACGGCGGTGTGCGTATGGCCATATAATGCGATGGAGGCCTTGCTGGCGCGTGCGCGCTCGCGTAGCTGACTATCACCGTATTTGACATTTTCCGCATATCCGTGCGTGCAGTAAAGCAATTGGCCCGCCACACGCTCCAGGGACAATGCGGGCAGCAGAGAGCCCCAGTCGCAGTTCCCGCGTACGCAGATAACGCGCTTTTCCCTGCACAGGCTCGCCGACTGTTCCATATCCCGCTCCCCATCTCCCAAATGGATAATAACCTGCGCCCTGGGCTGCTGCTCAATTGCCCGCCGCAGCGCGTAAGCATCCCCGTGGGAATCGGAGACGACCAGTATCCTTGTGTCCATGCGCCCTCGCCTCTTTCACAGAAGAAATCAGCCGGGATTGTGTTATACTTTCCCCTTTCACAAGCATATTTATTATATACATTACAGGTGGTGAATGCAATGATTGACGGAAGAAATCTTACGCCGGACCAGGTTAAAGCCGCGCTTTCCCACTTGAGCAAGGCCTCCGGAAAGGCGGCATCCGATATTGAACAGGCAGTCAACAGCGGGGATTGGGAGGGCTTCGTGCAGAAAAATATGCGGCCGGATCAGGCCAGGGCCCTGAAAATGTTGATGGAAAACCGCGAGGCGGCGGATAAGCTCCTCGCAACACCGCAGGCCCAAAATCTGCTGAAAAAGCTGCTGGGCGCAAAACACGAACCAGATTGAACCTCGCCTGGACAGGGCAGGCGGCGGTTGGATTTGCAACACAGGGGGTAGGAAACATGGACGATATGAAAGGCTTGAGCGACCTGATAAACAATCTGAGTCAGGAGGATATCCGTTCTCTGCAGGGGATGGCGCAATCGCTGTTTGGCGGGCAGGGGCAGCCGGGTGGGCAGGCGGAGCCGCCTTCGGCACAGCAGCCGCAGGCCGGAGGCGGCGGAGGCGGCGATCTGCCCGGTATGCTTTCCGGCCTGGATCCTGGCATGATGAAAAAGCTGTCGGCCGTTATGGGCGCAATGAATGGGCAGGGTAATGATGCCCGAAGCGCCTTTATTGCGGCGCTTAAGCCGCTGCTGAGCCCTGAGCGCCGCCATAAGGCGGATGAGGCGATGCGGATGATCCGGCTGCTGGAGCTGCTGCCGGCTTTGAGAGACCAGGAGGTGCTGTGATTGGGCAGGGATTATACATACAGCGAGCTGATGGCCATGCAGGAGGAGGCCACACAGCGTGTCAGGGAGATGCAGCGCCGCGCCCAGCTTACAGCCCAGCGTGCACAGGAGGAACTGGCGAAAAAGGAGCAGGGGAAAAAACCGGAACACGACAGTAGGGCTCAGCCAGCCCAGGAGCCACCCCGCAGGCAGGAGGACAGGCGGCCCATGCCTGCCGC
>USBP01000066.1 GCA_900552985.1 uncultured Oscillospiraceae bacterium | reverse complement strand
GACTGTGGGGACGCAGCAGGCAGCATTTGATAAATTTTATCGCCGCTATCCACCATACTGATGGGGATCTCCGGCGCCAGCATATGAACATCCTCTACAAAATGCGCGCTGTTCTCCCGGGGAAAGCCTACCACAATATTAACAGCGCCTTCTTTTACCGCATGGACGGCTGCTGTGATGGCCGGGCTGTCGTTAAAATAGATCGTCATCTCCGCTCTGACCGCCTTTGCCTGCCGGTACAGCTCCTCCAGCGCCTCCGGGTTCGGCCGAAAGCATTCGTCCGCCCTCTGCACGCTGACGACTTGCAGCGGAACTCGCTCGCTGTCTGCAATTTTTCGCCCCGCACGGATCAGCCGCTCGCAATCCGGCTGGCTGGTGACGCAGACCAGCACGCAAGCATCCTTTGACATGGATTCACCTCCTTCCATTCACTTTCCAAGTGCATCCATATCATACTGCTGAGTTGTTGCGGGTTTTGTAAAAAAAGATGACGAAAATATTAACTTTTTCAATAGCAATTCCAAAATACGAAAAATATTTTTTGTGCAAATATCACAATTCTTGTTTATGATTCCAATGTAGAAGAAATGGAAACCTTTTGCTGCCGCTCTTCCGGCACGAGGCCAATATAGCTTTTGCCCACTTCCAGTGCGAGCTCTGTTCCATCTGCCGCATAAAGCTTCAGCGGATTCGCGGGCGTGTTCCCCTTTTTCCATGTAATGTGCTCATAGGTTCCATTTACCGCATAAATACCACTGCCACCCGTCAGATCCATATCAATGCAGCCGCTGGCGTCTCCCATGCTTTTGATCGGGCAGAAAAGCAGCAAAACATTTTTCACCGCCATTTGCTGGCCGCCATCCTGCGTCATGGGCTCGCCGTTCATAAAATTCTGATAAAGGCCTGCGGACGTATCATAACGGAAGGTATGCCGGTACGCGTTGGAAAAAGAGAAATCAAGGCTTGCGCACGCCCCGCCGGCGAGCGCTCTCGCCCCACCCTCCTCAGAGAAGGTAAAGGGCGCCTGATAGCCCTGCCTGACCTCCTGACGGAGGCCGAGCGATTCAATCGCCCGCGACAGGCGATCCCCATCTGTGCAGCCGGTGTGTTCCATCCCCACGTCGCGCGATTGATCCCGGTAAAAA
This sequence comes from uncultured Oscillospiraceae bacterium, assembly GCA_900552985.1. Taxonomy (GTDB): domain Bacteria; phylum Bacillota; class Clostridia; order Oscillospirales; family Acutalibacteraceae; genus Fimivicinus; species Fimivicinus intestinavium. The sequence continues at coordinate 6,063 of USBP01000066.1, read as the reverse complement.
TATTTGTTGGAATAGGTCATGCCGTCAATATCGTCCACACTGCGCTGCTCCAGCGCGTCATAGGCATAAACGCTGCCGCCCCAGTGCACAAAAATGGCGTCAAACCCCTCCGCGACCTCCAGAAAATCATGCCGCGCACTGCGCAGCGAGCCGATCTTGGGAATATCCTGCACGCTGGCAAACAGCCACATCATCCGGGTGATGCCGCCCTCCGCCAGCCCCTCCAGCACAATATCCGGAGCGCACAGGCCCCACTGCGGACGCGCCGCCGGCGCGTTGTTGATAATCACAGCCACCGGGCGCTTGCCCATTGCCGTCTCTGGAAAGCCGGATTCGCCCGTGAGTGGATTAACCGAAACCGCCGGAGCCTGCGTTTGCCCTTCCGTCGGCCCCGCAGAAGGTGCCTCCTCTCCGCCTGTGCTGCAGCCGGCAAGCCCCATTGCTATCGCCAGCAAAAGCAGGGCCGCCATGCAAAGGCTTGCCCCCCTGCGGGGAAATTTGGCCTTTTTCTTCATTCCCGTCATCCTTTCCGCAGCTGCCGATATAGGCATTTTCACCCCGGCAGCCTGTTTTTTCTCCATTCATTATAGACCATCTGCCGCTGCGGTCAAGGCTATTTTTGTCAACAGAATCATAAGCGGTATATTCTCCCCTTAAGGGCGCCGCACACTTCTATAAAAATTTTAAGAACCCATTATAAATTGCAATTATCCTATTGCTTTCATTAAATAAACTGAGTATAATAATTGAGGATCTTATTTTGTCCCACATTGGACCTGCGGCGGGCTGTAAGCTCACCGGTACAAACGCAGAGGAGGACTCTTCTATGAGCTATTATATCGGCGTAGACGGGGGCGGCACCAAAACGACCTACGCTCTCTTTGATGAAACCAAGCGGCTGCTTGGCAGCCTGACAGGGCCCGGCAGCAACCATGAAAACCTGGCCGGGGGAATCCCGCAGGCGGCCGAAACCATTTCAGAGGGCCTCCACGCCCTGCTCCGCCAGGAGGGGAAGGCCCCGGGCGATATTGCGCGCATGCTGATGGGCCTTGCCGGGATCGACCATCCCTACCAGCATGACGCTATGTGCAGCGAGTTAACGGCACGGGGGTGGAGCCGGTTTGAAATTTATAACGACGGCTTTATCGTAATCAAGGCCGGAGCGGATAACCCGGCTGCAATCGGTTATAACACCGGCACAGGTACCTGCTGCAACGCCGTTGACAGCCGCGGCCATCAGATGCAGCTCGGCGGCCTTGGGAACGCTACGGCGGATAAGGGCAACGGCGTCTGGATTGCGGAGCAGGCATTTCGTATCGTTTATGACGATGTGTTCCTGCAAAAACGTAAGAGCCTGCTGACGCAGCTGTATTTTCAGAAATTTTCGCTTGCCTCCCGGGAGGAATTTCTCGCCACCATTGCCCAGGCGGAATCGGAGCAGGCAGATCATTTCCTCCGCACCCTCACCGACCTTTTTTTTGCAGCGGTAGAGGCGCGGGATGCAGCGGCACTGGAAGTGCTTGACGAAATGGCTGAGCGAGGCTCCGACCTGATTGCGGCTCTGGCCACACAGATGGAGTTTCCGGATTCCCCGATTGAGGTTGTGCTCTCCGGCTCCATGCACACAAAGCTGGCTCCCGCAAGCTATCTTCACCTGCTGCAATCCAAAAGCGAGCTTAAAAGCGGCCGTGCAATGCGCTTCCTCCTGCTCAGGAAGCCGCCGGTATACGGCTGTATCAACTGGATTCTAGAGAAGAAGGAAGGGGCAGATTCATGAAAGAAATCTCCGTAGCGGTTATTGGTTCCGGCAGCACCTATACCCCAGAGCTGATCGATGGTTTTCTCAAGCGGCACGCATCCCTAAAGCTCAAAAAAATTTCCTTTATGGATATCGACGAACGAAAGCGCACCATCGTTGGCGGCCTGTGCGTGCGAATGCTGCAAAAAGCAGGCGCGGATTGCAAGGTGGTTATGACCGACGATCTGGACGAAGCGTTGCAGGGTGCAGATTTTGTCGTCAGTCAGATTCGGGTGGGCAAGCTTCCCGCGCGGTATCTTGATGAAACCATCCCGATCAAATATCATCTCATTGGCCAGGAGACAACGGGCATCGGCGGCTTTTTCAAAGCGCTGCGCACCATCCCAGTAATGGAGCACATTGTAGAGCGGATGATGGCAATCTGCCCAAACGCATGGCTGATTAACTTCACCAACCCATCCGGTATTTTGGCCGAATACCTGCAAAACCACACGCCGGTTAAAAGCATCGGGCTGTGCAATATCCCCATCAACATGCTGGAGGATATCCGGGAAACAGAGGGGGACGATACGAAGATCACCTATGTTGGGCTTAACCATTTAAGCTGGGTCACCTCCGTGGTAAAGGATGGGAAGGAGCTGCTTCCCGAAATGCTTGCCAAGGGCTTCACCACCACAGTGATGGCCAACATTAAGGACGACGGCTTTTCCCTTGATTGCCTGCGCGCCGTGCAGGCAATCCCCTCCTCTTACCTGCAATATTACTATTGCAGGGAGGCAAAGCTGCGGGATCAGGCGGCGGAGGAGAAAAGCCGCGCGCAGGTCTGCATGGAGATTGAGGAAAAGCTGCTGGAAATGTATGCGGATCCAACCCTTGCGGAAAAGCCCGCTCTGCTCGACCAGCGCGGGGGGCATAAATATTCGCTCGCAGCGGTGTCGCTGATTGACTCCATCGCCAACGATAAGCAGGATGTACATATTGTCAACATTCCAAACCGGGGCGCGCTTGACTTTATGGCGGATGACGACGTGGTAGAGATCGCGGCCGTTGTCGGCAAGGATGGCGCAACGCCCATTCCAATCCCGCCGGTGCGCAACGGGCATGTGATTTCCATGATGCGCACCATCAAGCAGTATGAAAAATATACGGTACAGGCCGCCATGACAGGGGATGATGACGCGGCGATGAACGCCCTGATCATCCACCCGCTCATCGGGGATTGGGAAAATGCGAAAAAATGCTATTTTGAAATGAAATGTGCGCATCGGGAATATCTTCCGAAATTTAAAATTTGAAGGCAGTCTATCCCAAAGGAGGATTCTATGCGATATCAAAACGCATCCTACTGCGCGGGCCGCTTCCCGCAGCGCACCCGCGCTTTTTACCATACCGCCGAGGGCCTGCCGGGCAACTCTGTGCTGAGCCTCGCTTATGACAGCGAGGGCGGCCTCTGGGCCGGCACGGAGGCTGGGCTTGCCCGCCTCGCGCCGGGCGAGGCGTGTTTCCGGCCTGTCGCAGAGGCGGAGGGTCTGCCCGTCAGCGTTTTGCTCTGCGGCAGCGATGGCGCCATATGGGCGGGGGCCGGGCGCACGCTGCTCGTCTTTTGTGCCTCCGGCCTGACAGAGCGCTCCGAATGGGACTCCGAAATTGCCGCTCTGGCACAGGGATTGGACGGCACGCTCTGGCTTTTGACGGAAAATGCCCTCTACCGCCGGGAGGGAACCGGATGGGAAGAACTGCTCGGCATCCCTGGAGAGGGATCCTGCCTCGCGGTTCGCAGCGGTTATAATGTCTATGTCGGAACAAAGGCATCCGGTCTGCTGGCCCTGACAGGGAAGCGGTGGCACTGGTCCGAGCTGTACGCCCGTACTACGCCGCTGGTCAGCGACTGTATCCGATGCCTTTCCTTTGATGAAACGGAGCACCTCTGGATTGGTACTGACCGCGGCCTGTGCGTCTATAATGGGACGGATCATTGGCTGACGCCGGAGGGGACCGCCGGCCTGCCGCAGGGTGACCTGCGCGCCTGCATCCGCACGCCGGAGGGTGGGCTATGCTTTGCAACGCCGTTCGGGTTGATGCTCTGGCAGGGCGGGCAGGTAAAATATCTGGGCTATAAACGCTGGGTGCCAAGCCCGGATGTGCGCTGCCTCGCGCTCGGCCCGGATGGCGCTCTCTGCGCCGGGACGGCGGATGGGCTCAGCATTATTCAAACAAAAGAGATGACGCTTGCTCAGAAGGCGGCGCATTATCAGGCCATTACGGAGCGCTATCACGTGCGCCGCGACGGCTTTGTGACCGTGCGCGCCCTCACAAGGGAGGGGGATATTGCCTCAGGCAAGGTAGAAATATCGGATAACGACGGCCTCTGGACGGGCTGCTACGCTGCGGCGCAGGCCTACCGCTACGCTGTGACCGGGGAAGAGGAGGCGGCTGCGCTGGCCCGGCGCAGTATTCTGGCCATGGTGCGGCTGGCACAGGTGAGCTCCATCCCGGGCTTTACCGCCCGCGCCATCCGCTACCCCGGCGAAGAGGGCTTTGGCAACGGCGATCCGGAGTGGCACCTGAGCGCAGAGGGGGATTGCGAATGGAAGGGCGAAACCTCCAGCGACGAAATGGTTGGCCATTTCTACGCCTATTCACTCTATTATGATTTGGTGGCAGATGATAGGGAAAAGGCCATGCTCGCCGGTGTGGTGAGCGAAATTATGGATCATATTCTGCGAAACGGCTACCATCTTGTAGATACGGATGGCCAGCCTACAACCTGGGCCGTCTGGAACCCCGATCAGCTCAATCACGACAATAAGTGGATGTTTGAGCATGGCGTCAATTCGCTGGAGATCCTCTCCTTTTTAAAAACAGCTCACCATATGACAGGCCGGCAGGAATATGACGACGCATACCGCACGCTCGTGACAAAACACCACTATGCGATGAACGTCGCCCAGCACAAGGTGGAGGACGCGCATGTCTGCCACATCGACGACGAGCTTGCGTTCCTCACCAGCGTGCCCCTGCTGCGGTATGAGCAGGATCCGTCTCTGCGCGCGTTTTACCTGATGGGGCTCGAGCACCACTGGCAATATGAGCGTGTGGAGCGCACGCCGCTGTGGAATATCATCTACGGTGCGATGACAGGCCATGTGTGCGACATTGAGGCGGCTGCGGAAAGCCTGGCGCTGATGCCGCTGGATCTCATCCGATGGCAGACCTTCAACAGCCACCGGCAGGAGCTGGTGTGGGATTCCTCCCCGGAGCAGCTCGGCGAACCCCGCCAGCTGGAAAGGCCGCTGCCCTACGATGAGAAGCCTCTGAATAAATATGACGGAAATCCATTCCGGGCAGATACCGGATGCCCGGAGCTGACACAGGCGGCAGTTGGCGAACCCGAAGGGCCGAACGCCAACCCCATGCTCCCCGGAGGCGGAGACGACCGCGGCACAGCGGCGGAGGATGGCAGCGTATTTCTGCACCCATATTGGATGGGGCGTTATTTTGGCCTGTTGCGGGAAGAAGAATAGGGAGGAGGACTGCTTCATGTTAACCGAAGAAACCTTGAACACGTTTGCGGGCGTCTATTCGCTCATCATGACGCCATTTCAGGAGGATGGCTCCATTGACTGGAAGGTGTATGAGCAATATCTGGACTATCAGATCTCGCATCGCCCGCACAATCTTTTTCCGGTCTGCGGCTCTTCTGAGATGAAGGATCTCACGCTGGAGGAACGGCTGCACTCCGCCACGTTGACGGTGCGCCGTGCCCCCAGAGAGATGCGTGTAATCGCCACTGCCAACCTTGAGGAGGGAATGCAGGCGCAGAAGGAAGAGGTGCGCCGCATGGAGCAAACCGGGGTGGACGCGCTGGTTTTCACCTCCCGCGGCATTGGGGACCGGCCGGAGGAGCTGTTTGAAAGCCTCTGCGAGCTTGCCAACTGCACCACGCTGCCGGTGATGCTCTATGAATTCCCCGGTTACCCGGGGCAAAAAATCATCGACAGCGACACTTATGCCCGCCTGATACAAACCGGCCGCTTTATCGGCGTTAAGGATACCACCTGCCAGATGGATCTGATTACGGAAAAAATTCAGAAAGCGCCGCAAAGCGACGTTTTGCAGGCCAATATCCCCTATTTATATGACGCGATGAAAGCAGGCGCCAAAGGTGTGATTGCCACCATCAGCGTGATTATGACCAAAACGCTGCGCAAATTCTGGGAGCTTTACACATCAGGCGCGCCGCAGGAGCAGCTGGAGGAGCTCAACGCCAACATTGTCAACTCCGCAGCCGTGATCGACTCCTG
>USBP01000065.1 GCA_900552985.1 uncultured Oscillospiraceae bacterium | reverse complement strand
CCAGCACCCGGCCGACCGGATCGGCCAGCGCGATGATTTCCCGCACCCCCTGCGCCATCCCGGCAATCCGCGTTTCATTTAGGCGCAGACGGTCAAGTAGCGCCGGGCTCATACCGGCTTGCTCTCCGTTTGCAATATCAAGGGCGTTCGCATCCAGAATCGCAGCGCTGTTTTCCACCAGTGCATCCGCGATTTCTGAGAGGCCCCGATCCTTGCAGGCGGTAGAGGCTGTGCGCAAAAGGCGCTCCGCCTGCTTTGCCTGCCGGCCCAGCTGTTCCAATGCCGTCATTCACGATTCCTCCCGGCTTTAAAAAATGTACCGATCTGGCGGCCCTCCAGGAGCTTATAGAGATCCTGCGGGGCGCTTCCATTCATCACCACGGTGTCAATACCCGCCTGCGTGGCAATTTCGGCTGCGTGCAGCTTGGTAATCATCCCCCCGGTGCCGCGCCGTGTGCCGCTGCCTCCCGCAAGCGCCCGGATCCGGTCGTCGATTTCCTCCACGACGGGGATCAGCCGGGCATCCGCATCCGTGCGCGGATCGCTTTCATACAGGCCGTCAATATCGCTCAGGATAACCAGCGCATCCGCTTTCACAAGGCAGGCCACAATGGCGGACAGGCTGTCGTTATCGCCGAAAACGATTTCCTCCACCGCGACGCTGTCGTTTTCATTAACAATCGGGATGGCCCCAAAGGCAAACAGCTTTTCAAAGGTATTGATAAGATTTTGTTTCCGGCACTCGCTTTCAATATCGCCGCGCGTAACCAGCAGCTGCCCCACCGTGTGCCCATACTCGCCGAACAGCTTATCGTACATAAACATCAGCTCGCACTGGCCGACCGTCGCCGCGGCCTGACGGCCCGGGGTATCCTCTGGCCGCTCATGCAGGCCCAGCTTCCCCACTCCTACGCCGATCGCTCCGCTCGTGACCAGCACGATCTCCATCCCGGAATTGAGCAGGTCGGAAAGGACGCTGACCAGCTTTGCCATCCGGCGGATATTTGTTTTTCCCGTTTCATAGGTGAGCGTAGAGGTGCCTACCTTTACAACCATACGCTTTGCATGCTTTAATACCGGCATTTCAAATCCCCTGTTTCATCCCTGCAAGGGTTCGTTTCGATTATTGATGTCTGAATTATAGCATAACTCCCCGGGATGCACAAGTAAAACGCATATAGGCGCGCGCGGCGATTTGGCTGAGTTGAAAAGCGGCGGGCGGCATAGGCGCCGGCAGGCCCTGTGAATTTGCATTTTTTGCGGCCTCAAGCGGCTGAAAACCGGTTCCCAAATGTCTTTATCTTTTGGCCTGCGTTTGCTGAAACGGCTTCTCTCCGCTCAAAACTTGCCTTCCCCTGAAAAGCATGATAAAATAAGTCAGTAAGATCAATAGCCTTTGCATGCAAGGGAAAAGGGCCGTTTTCTGCGGGAAAGGGGGTGCGGGAAATGCTTGCTGCCTATCTGGCCATGATTAGCACAAAAAAGGATCGCGATAAATTTGAGCGCCTCTTTCATCAGTATGAGCGCACCCTCAAATACACGGCGGAAAATATCCTGTGGGATGAGCATCTGGCGGAGGACGCCGTGCAGGAAACCTTTCTCCGCATCATTGGCTGCCTGGATAAAATCAATGAGGCAGAGCCGCACAAAACCGCCGGCTTTCTCATTACCACCATTAAGCATATCGCATATGATATGAAACGCAAGCAAAGCAAAAGCCAGCTCCCCGCCTCCCTTGAGGAGATGGCCGAGCTGGATACGGGGCCGGAGGACAGCCAGAGCCGTCCGGATACCCTCCTGCTGAATCAGGAGGAAGAAGCGCGGATTGTGGAGGCCATTCGCCTTCTTCCCCCGGACTACCGTTATATCTTATCTTTGAAGTATGTTTACAATTGCAGCAGCGGGCAGATGGCGGCGCTGCTCAACTGCTCCGAGGAGCTCGCGCGTCAAGCTTTCCCGCGCGCGTAAAAGCCTGATGACCCGGTTGAATCTTATCCACGGCGCGGCCGGGAAATAAAGCTTTTGGGGCTCACATCTGCTCTATTTCCACACCGGAGTAATAGTGCCGGATGATCTCCTCCCAGCTGCTGCCCTGGCGTGCCATATAATCCGCACCGTACTGGCTCATCCCCACACAGTGACCATAGCCGCTGACGTGGAAGATGAACCGGTCATTTTTATGCTCCAGCGTAAAGCATGCGCTGCGCAGGCCGAATGCCGACCGCGCCTGCTGCCCCGTCACCTTTTGGCCGCCGATGGTGATCGAGGTTACTGTACCCGATTCGGACGTTTCCAAATCACTGAACCATTTTGCGGGATCCTCTCCGAGAGACACCTTGTCAAGCTTTTCCGCCATGGTGCGGAACTGCTCCTGCGTCAGGGACAGTGTCGAACTGTAGTCAGGGGAGAGCTTGTCGCCGGGGCTCTGGACGGATTGCAGGTATGGGATATCTTTCCCCCAAACGGTCTGTGCGCTCTCCGTCTGCCCGCTGCAAATGGCGTGGAAGGCCGCGATGATTGGTTCGCCCTCATAAACGATCGCCTTGCCTACGACCTCCTCGCAGGCTTCACGAATTTTTTGATAATAAGCGTCGAATTTATCGCCCCATTTTTCCCTGCTTTCCTCTTTGCTGATAAAGCCCTGATGCTGTGCGCTGTCATCGTTCAGGTAGGCGCCTGCAAGCGCTTCATCCGGCTCCTGCAGCTGCTCCTGCCTGCTGCGCACTGCAAAGGTGTAGCAGGCTGCGGCCTGCGCCTTGAGCGCTTCTGTGTGATAGGTTGCCGGCATTTCTGCGCTGACCGCCCCGATGACATAATCGAGGTCGCTCATTGTTTCTACCCGGTTGCTGGAAGCGCGCAGCACCTTCATCACCCCCTCCTCGCCCTCAGGGCCGGCGACGGCCTGGCCATCGCTGCGCGCCTCTGGAGAGCTCGTCCCCCCGGCAGGGGCCTCCCCCATGGCGAGCAGTGGTGTGACCACCATAATCAGGAGCAATACTACGCATAACACGCCATATCTGCGCATTGTTTCATCCTTCCTTCTCTATTTTTTGGCCGACGCCCAGAGCCCGTCCGCCATGTGGGCGACATTTTTCGCCTTCCGGCGTTCCAGCCGAAAACCTTGACTTTGTTTGGCTGGCGTTATACAATATCGTGAAAGACATTAATTAGAATGGTGATGCCTGTGGCAAATTATATCTCTCCCCTTTCCAATGATTCTCTTTCCAGCTTATGCAAGGAGCTTGGTAAAAATAACTCGATCAACCCTGCCGACTTTGAGCGCTATTCCGTCAAGCGCGGCCTGCGCAACCCGGATGGCACAGGCGTTATGGCAGGCTTGACCCGTATTTGTAATGTGCAGGGCTATTATGTCAGCGATGGCGAGCGTGTGCCCGTGCCCGGCCGGTTGATTTACCGCGGGATCGATCTGCTCGACCTTGTGCATGGCTGTGAGGAGGAAAACCGCTTCGGTTATGAAGAGGTCGCGTGGCTGCTGCTGTTCGGCACGCTGCCCACCCAGGCCCAGCTTTCTGCTTTTACGCAGGCGCTGGCGCAATGCCGCGAGCTGCCAGAGGATTTCATTGAAGATATGATTATGAAAGCGCCGTCGCCGGATATCATGAACAAACTGGCTCGCTCGGTGCTGGCGCTCTACTCCTATGACGAGCAGCCGGATGACACATCGATTGAGAATGTGCTGCGGCAATCCATCCAGCTGATTGCACAGCTGCCGACCATTATGACCTATGCTTATCAGGTCAAGCGGAGGCATTATTATCACAAGAGCATGTACCTCCATCCGATTCGGAAAGAGCATTCGACGGCTCAGTTTATCCTGCATTCCATCCGCTCTGACCGGAAATTTACCGATGAAGAGGCGAAGCTGCTGGATCTCTGCCTGATGCTGCACGCAGAGCACGGGGGAGGGAATAACTCCACCTTTTCCACTCGTGTGCTTACCTCGAGCGGGACGGATACCTACTCCGCCATCGCCGCGGGGATCGGCTCCCTCAAGGGGCCCCGGCACGGCGGCGCCAACATTAAGGTGACGGAGATGCTGGATTGCATGGAGCGTGAGGTCTCCGATATTACGGACGAGGGGCAGGTCGCCGATTTTCTCACACGCATCATACACAAGAAAACGGGCGACCGCAGCGGGCTGATCTATGGGATGGGCCACGCAGTCTACACCCTCTCGGATCCGCGCGCCGTCATGCTTAAGGAGCAGGCGCGCAAATTTGCAGCAGGAACGGAGTTTGAGGCGAAATTCCGCTCCATTGAGCTGGTGGAGCGGCTTACGCCTGAAATTTTTGCCCGTGAAAAGGGCAATAAAAAGCGGGTTTGCGCCAATGTTGACCTTTATTCCGGCCTGGTTTACCGGATGCTGGGTATCCCGGTGGATCTGTTTACGCCATTGTTCGCCGTTGCCCGGGTAGCCGGCTGGTCGGCGCACCGCCTGGAAGAGCTTATCAGCGGCGGGCGAATCATTCGCCCCGCCTACAAGAGCGTTTCTCTCCCCGGCGTCTACGTCCCGATCTTACAGCGCACAGAGGCGCAGCCCCGGCCGTCTGTCTACGTCCCGTCTGAGGAGCGTATTTGACGCTACCGATCAATTCGCAGGAGTGATAATGAATGCAACTAAAAGGAAAAGTCAGCGCTATTTCTCCGATGATTATTTTGTGCGTGTTCGCAGCGGGGCTGGTGGTCGCTCTGCCGCTGCGCACCTATCAGCTCATGCGTCTGATCGAGCCGGAAAGCGGCTTTTATGCTTCCAGCAGTGCGACGATTCCGGCGCTGTATATCCTGCTTGCGGCTTTGACGGCCGCTCTGGTGCTCCTGTCCTACCTCAGCGGGCAGATGCCCGGCCGGCTCTGGAAACGGAAAAACACTGGCCTGGGGGTGGTTTCGCTCCTGTTTGCCGTGTCGCTGGTGGTCGACGCCATCACGCAGACCGAAGCTTTACTGGATCTCCTTGCGACGCGCAGCACACTGCTCTTTCAGCAAACTACCAACATTTTTGTCTATTTGATTAAAACAGGCGGCTTTGCGCTGGTTTTTGAAATCCTTTTTGCGGTGATCGGATGCGTGTATTTCCTTTTCTTTGGTTATCACTACCTCACGGGCAAACTGGATTATTCTCAGTTTAAAATTCTGGCAGTTGCACCGCTTTGCTGGGTGATGGCGCGGATGGTTTTCCGCTTTTCCCGCACGATCAATTTCAAAAATGTATCTGAGCTGCTGCTTGAACTGTTCATGCTGGCCGCGATGCTCCTGTTCTTCCTGAATTTTGCCCGCGTCTGTTCCCGGGTAGACAGCCGCGGTGTGCACTGGAGCCTTTTCGGGTTTGGGCTTCCGGCGGCGCTGTTTGGGTTTATTTGCTCTGTGCCGCGTCTGGTATTGATTGTGATCGGCCGTTCTGCACAGCTGACGGCGCAGTCGCCCTTTGCGGTTTGCGATCTGATGGCTTCTGTTTTGATCCTTTTTGTGCTCATACAATATGCCTTTGCACCCCGTCGGAAAGTGGAAAAGCAGAGCGCATAGCGTCGAAAGTCTGGGGCGGGCTTATGCCTGCCCCTTGTTTTTTCGCCTGGATCGCTAAACGGAACGGGGGATTTTATTGTTTTTAAAAAATATGGTTACTGCTGCGGAGCAGGTGCTCATCCTGTATTTGATGATCGCCATAGGCTTCCTGGCCGATAAAACCGGGCTTTATCGGGAAAAAGCGGCCCGCATGACCAATGATCTCCTCTTTTATATCGTTACGCCCGCAGTCATCACACAGGCGTTTCTATCCATGGAGCTCACGCGGGAAAACGTTATTGGGCTTTTGGTTGCCGCTCTGTGCGGCTTTGTACTGCACGGCGTGGCGATTCTCCTGGCGCTCCCATTTTTTCGCAGGAAGGATGGCAAAAACGTCATCTGCAAATTTGCCAGCGTCTATGGCAACGTGGGATATATGGCGCTGCCCATGGCGCAGGCGCTGCTGGGAGCGCCCGGCGTTTTTTATTGCTCCGCCTGCCTGATCCCCTTTAACGTGGTTTGCTTTACGCATGGTGTCGCGCTCATGTCGGGCGGAAGAGAATTTAACTGGAAAAAGCTTCTTTTTAACCCGGGAACAATTTCTGTGGCAATCGGCCTTCCGCTCTATTTGCTGGAGATAGAACTGCCCAACGCTTTAGCAAGCCCGGTGGGCATGATTGCGGGGCTGAATACGCCGATGGCAATGATTATGTTTGGCACCTATCTCGCAAATACGGATCTCAAAACCATGTTCCTCGAAAAAAAGATTTATCTTGCCGCCTTCCTGAAGCTGTTGGCGCTCCCGGCCCTTCTGCTGTTGATTTTTCGGCTGTGCGGCATCACGGGGACGCTGCTGACCTCCTGCATGATCTCTGCAAGCGCTCCAACGGCCAACAATACTGTTATGTTCGCCGCAAAATATGGCCGGGATACCGGCTTTGCCTCCAAGACGGTTGCGGTGATTACACTGCTCTCCGTGCTGACCATGCCGGCAATGATCGCTCTGTCCGCCGCAGTGTAGGAATTGCATGCATACGAACCGGGCGCTTTGCTGCGGAGCCGGACGTTTCGGACGCTGCTGCAATCGTTTTGGCGGCTCCGGGGGAGGGGATGCTTTATCATCGAGGCTTTTTCCAAAATAGAGCAAATTTTTACACAAGCCGGAATCCCTGTTGTTGGGGCGTGCAGCTTTGCGCCCCTGCGCCCATTTTTGCTGCACTGCCGCGCAGAAAAAAGGCTGCCCCAAGGGGCCAAAAGCGTGATCGTCGCCCTCTTCCCTTATTCAATGGAAGCGGAAGCCTACGCCGGGGGCAACCTTTCCCGCTATGCCTGCGTGAGGGATTATCATGAAATTGTGCCGCAGTATTTGAATCGGGCGGCGGATCAATTGCGGGCGCTGTTCCCGGGCGAGCAGTTTGAAGCCTTTGCGGATAATTCCCCTATCCCTGAGGTGCGTGCGGCGGCGCTGGCTGGCCTTGGTCGGATCGGCCGGAACGGGCTTTTGATTCATGAGCGCTATGGCTCCTGGGTTTTTATCGGGGAGCTGGTGACGACGCTCTCGCTGGAGCTCCCGTTATGCGGGCCTCTTTCCTGCCTGGATTGCGGGCGCTGCCTTTTGTCCTGCCCGACTGGGGCTTTGACGGCTGCCGGTCTGAACCGGCAGAAATGCCTTTCGGCGGTGACGCAGCGCCA
>USBP01000064.1 GCA_900552985.1 uncultured Oscillospiraceae bacterium | reverse complement strand
TTTCAATTTAGTTTCCTCTTCCCCGCCTTCGGCAGCTGCGGCATCGCAGCCGCGCGCGTGCCGGGGCGGGAGGAGTGAGGGAACACATGGATTTTTTCAAATCCAATTTGCCGCACGAATGCAAGCGTCTGTGCAAACTCCGCCTCCGTTTCCCCGGGAAAGCCGGTCATCACATCCGTTGTCACCGCTGTATCCGGGAAGCAGCTGCGCAGGCTGCCGCAAAGCGCCTCATATTCCGCGCAGGTGTAATGCCGGTTCATCCGGCGGAGTGTTTCGTCGCAGCCGCTTTGCAGGGAGAGGTGAAACTGCGGGCAGAGCTTTTCACAGTGCGAGAGCCGCTTCACCACCTCCGGGGTGAGGTGATCCGGCTCCAGGGAGCCGAGGCGCACGCGCAGAATGCCGCCGATCGAGCAGGCAAGCTCTACTGCGTCGCAGAAGGAGAGGCCGAGATCTTTTCCATAGGAGGAGAGATTGATCCCCACGAGCACGATTTCAGGAAAGCCTGCCTCCCGCAGGCGGAGCAGCTCTTCCTTCAGCTCGTCCAGCGGCTTGGAGCGCACCCTGCCGCGCGAGGTAGGGATGATGCAGTAGGAGCAGAACCGGTCGCAGCCATCCTGAATTTTCACAAAAGCGCGCGTATGCTCCTGAAAGCTGGAGATCGTCCCGCCATGGAAGCGCTCCCCGGTTTCATGTGGGCGCACATGGAAGATGCGCTTGCCGCTGAGCTGATATTCGTCGATGGCCTCAAGAATCGCTTCGCTGTCGCGGTTGCCGATGACGATATCCGCTTGAGTGAGCGACTGTGCCTGCTCCGGATAGGCCTGCGGCATACAGCCGGTGAGCACAACAATGCTCTGCGGATGCAGCCTTTTGAAGCGCCGTACCGCCTGACGGGATTTTTGGTCGCCCGTGCTGGTCACCGTGCAGGAATTTACAAGATAAAAATCCGCTTCCTCCTCCGGCGGGACGATTTCAAAGCCCTTTGCCCGGAACTGCTCGCACAGTGCCTGTGTTTCATATTGATTCACCTTGCATCCAAGGGTATAAAATGCGGCTTTCATAAGGGCGACTCCCATTTCCGTTCAAAATAAAAGCATCTTTCAGTATAATCGAAACAGCGGCAAAAAACAAGCGCCCGTGAAGCTCTTCATAGCGCTTGAGCGCCGCCAACGGCGTCAAAAACAAACGTATCCAATAGAACGATCATATTTTTCTCCGTCAGCTTTTTGGCCAAAAGCTGCTGGAATTTGGTCGTGCGGGTTTTTCCGGCCAGGCGAAGCGTTTCCAGCTCCCGGGCGAGCGATTCCTGGTTTTTGCTCAGCTGTTCATACAGCTCCTCCAGCCGTGCGAGCCGCTCAGCCGCAGGGCCGGCATACCCGTTTTCAGCAGGAGACAGATGGGCCTCGCCGATCAGGGGTGCGGCCTGTGCAGCTGTGCTGCGTATCGTATATCGTTCCATTGTTTCACGCTCTTTTCCGTTTCGTTCATACCGTGAGGAATCCTTAAAATATGTCAAAAAAATAATCCAGTGTAGGCACAAAATCACCCGCGCGGTAGAGCAACCTGATTTCCTCCTTGGTCATCCATTTGGCGCCTGCAACCTCGTCAGTTGTCGCACTTTCCAATGGAATTTCCCCTTCGTAGGGAAAAAGCCAAATATCCAGCAGATCATTGAATCGCGTGCCGCCCACGTTTTTTCGGACGATAGAACGCACCAGCTTCCCATCCTCCGGCGAGAAGGCAATGCCAACCTCTTCTCTGACTTCCCGCACAGCTCCCTCCGCGCTGGTTTCACCCAGCAGCACGGAGCCTCCGACACATTCCCACTTCAGTGGGAAGGAGGGGCGGCTTGCCGCCCTTTGCGAAATCAGATATTGCCCCTTTGCGTTGACAATCCAAACATGCACCACCAAGTGAAACCGGTTTTCTGGCAGCGGCGCTCCACGCAGGTGCGTTTCTCCTGTTTTGATACGTTTTTCCGTGTAGAGATCCCAGAGCTCCATTCTCAATCTCCCCTTTTGCGTTCCTTCCGCCTATTACAGCCGGTTCCCTCTCGTCTTTTCCGGATGAGATGGGCCTTATGGATTGACACAAAGAGAAAAACGGACGTATGGGGTACGCATACGTCCGTTTTCCGTTATCTCCTTTGCGGGGCAAAACCGAATTTTTACTGCGGGATGGCTTTCTGGTGAGAGCCGTTCACCGCCTGCAAAGCGGCGGTTTCTTACGCGCTCTGTGCGTCCCTTGCAGCCAGCACGCCGTCCAGCCACTTCATAATGTCGTTATAGATCTTCTCATGGTCGTTTTCGTTGAGGATTTCATGCCGGTCGTTGGGGTAGAGGATCACGGTTGGCTCGTTGCCCGCAAGCTCCAGATTATCGGAGACTGCCAGCACGCCCCGGCCGTTGAAGCCGACGGAATCCTTCGCGCCGGAGATGAGCATCACAGGCAGATCCTGCGGCACCTTTTTAGCCCAATCCTTGCGGCTGACCTCCATCAGGATGCGCACCACGTCGCGCGTACCGCCGAGCTTGAAGTTAAAGCCGCACAGCGGGTCGTCGATATAGCGGTCGAGATTCTCCTCGCTCGTGCTGATCCAATCGATTTTGGTGCGCGGGTTTTTGAACTGTGCGTTGAACACGCCGTTGCCGATTTTAAACAGCAGGTCCGCATTGGCGCGCGGGCCGATTTTATCCACAATTTTATCAAAGGCGGAAACGAGCCCCTCCATCGCGGCGGGCAGTTCGCCCGTACCGCAGAAGATCGCGCCGGCCAGCTCCTTGCCAAAGTGTGACGCATAGGAGCGCGCCAGGAAGGAGCCCATGCTGTGGCCAAACAGGAAATAGGGCAGGTCAGGGTAGCGCTTGTGCATGATGTTGTGCAGGATGTGCATGTCGTCCACCATGCGGATATGGCCGTTTTTATCGTCCATATAGCCGAGGTCATCCAGCGTGTTGACGGATTTGCCGTGCCCGAGGTGGTCGTTGCCGCACACGATAAAGCCGTGCTCCGCCAAAAAATGGGCGAAATCATCATACCGCTCAATGTGCTCCGACATGCCGTGCGCAATTTGGAACACCGCGACCGGCTTGACGCCGTCATCCTGCCAAAGCATGCAGTGGATTTTGTTTTTGCCGGTGGAAGAATTGAAATATGCCTCTTTACGAATGATTGCCATCCGAATCGACTCCCTCTGCTCAAAATGATAGTTGTATTATACACGAAATTGATAGAAAAGTCATGGCCTTTTCTCAATAAAATAGAAAATTTGCATTCTCAAAGCCCTGCTTCAGAGGAAGCCCCTTGGAACGGGCCGGAAAAGCGCCCGCTCTTTTTTGCCGTGCAGCTGTTGGAAGCGCTTGACGGAACGCCGCAGCGGGTCTAAAATGCTACTCGTGCGCTAAATTTGTGGAGGGGCAGTGAAAGTCAAAATGAAAGAAAAGGTTTATTCCAGGGACGTCATTTTAATCCTGGCAGCCAGCTTTTTTTATTTTTCGAGCCCCATGGTGGTCACGCCGCTGATCACAGGCTTTTCCGGCAGCGTGGGGGCTTCCGCCGCCCTGATGGGGATCGTCGGCGGCCTGATGAACCTGTGCTCGCTTTTTTGCCGGCCGCTCGTTGGGAATCTGGCGGATAAAATCAGCAAATTCAAGCTATCCTTCTGCGGCGCGGGGATGATGGCTCTGGCCTGCCTGGGATATATCGTGGCGGGCAATCCCGTCGTGATCGTCATTGCCCGGGTGATCAACGGAATCGGGTTCGCCTGCTGCTCCGTGTGCATGTCTACATGGATGTCCAACATGCTACCCAAGGAGAAAATCGGCTCCGGCATGGGCATTTACGGCATGATGAACGCATTGGGCATAGCAATCGCCCCTGCCATCGGCGTCAGCGCCTATCAGGCGTTTGGTTATCGGGTTTCCTTTGGAATCGCGTTGTTTATTTCGGTGATGATTATGGTGGTCATCCCGTTTGTCCAAAACCGGGGTGAGCCGGAGCCTGCGGCGCTTTCCGGGGATGGCGTAAATACCGCGGCAAGCTGGCAGATCGTCGACTGGAAGGTGATCCCGGTTGCTCTCATCATCATGCTGTTTGCAATCCCTTATTGCGCAACGCAGTCCTTCCTAGTCAATTATGTGGAGGCGCGGGAGCTCTCCGTGACTGTCAGCCTGTTTTTTCCGCTTTATGCGGTGGTTTTGCTGCTGCTCCGCCTGGGGCTGAAAAGCCTGTTTGACCGCCTGCCGTTCAAATTCTTTTTGCTTGGCAGCTCGGTCAGCGCTTTGGCGGGCATTTTGTGCCTCGGTTTTATGAAAAACAATCTGCAGATGTTTTTTGCCGCACTGTTTATGGCTGGCGGCTATGGCGTGATGAGCTCGGTGTGCCAATCCACCGCGATCCTGCTTGCCGGGAAGGAGCGGCGCGGCCTTGCCAACAGCACCTACTATATCGGGCTGGACTTGGGCATGACGTTGGGCCCGATCATCGGCGGTTTTTTATATGGGCATATGGAGTTGTCTTTGTTTTACCCCATGCTGCTGCTGACTGTCCCGCTGGGTTTCATCGTGTTCTTGGCCGCACACAGGCGAAAAATTCTTTGAGGGCTGTAGCAGGCCCCATCAGCCGTTGCAACGGGTTCCTTTACACATGGGTTGCCCGCCCGGCAGCAAAATAGCCCGCAGGAAATCCACCTGCGGGCATTTCTTCGGCTTCCTATGTTTTCCCTATGGATGCATGGCGCGGTATTTTTTCTGCGTGGCGATCCCGCCTCGAATATGGCGCTGCGCTTTATTGATATCCAGCACCTCCCGCACCTCTTGATACAGTTGTGGATTCACCCGGCGCAAGCGTTGGGACACGTCCATATGTACGGTAGACTTACTGATACCAAATTCCTTTGCTGCCGCACGGACAGTTGCTTTGTGCTCAATGATATATTCGCCGAGCTCTACGGCCCTTTCTTCCACAATACCCTTCAAGATGAGCCCCTCCGTTTTCCGTTAAAGTGAAGCGTGCCGATGCAATTCCCTAATCTATATGCGCAGGGCCTGCGGATTATGTTTCACAGCGGAATCATTGACACACACCTGAGAAGGTGCTGCATTGCAGCAAAATCCTGTTGCAGAAATTTTATGCGCCCAGGGGGGAGAAACCCGCTCGAAGTGGCTGGAGGCCATGCACAAAATCGATTGGATCAGCACGAGCGGGGAGAATCTCGATCGCCATATCGGCGACTTGCTATGCGGCTTTCACTTTAAGCTCGGCGGCACGTGCGACGTGGTGCGCATCCTGATGGAGGCCGGCCGCAAGGCTTGGACTCAAAAGGCGCCGCAGGATTTTTCTTCGGATAGGAACAAGGCTTTGCCCTTGATTTTTTTCGCGGTGTAAAGTATGATAGATACCATACAATAATAAGTAGAACGGATCATACTGATGTGAAAGGAGTTCTTTGGTTGATTTCTACTGGTTAGCGGCGATTAGGAGAAGGCGCGGCGGGCCCGGCCTTTTCTCCGATAATCGCTATGAAATGACAAAATGAGGGCCGCCCAAGTCCCTGCGCTGTGGGGCTGCGGCGGCGGAACGGAGAGTAACATGAACGATACGCTGCAAATTTTAATTGCGATGGTCATCTATATGGCGGCAGTCATTGTAATCGGTTTTGCCTTTGCCAAAAGAGCCAATAAGAATTCCGACAACTACTTTCTCGGCGGGCGCAGCCTTGGCCCGTGGGTCACGGCGATGAGCGCCGAGGCGTCGGATATGTCCGGCTGGCTGTTGATGGGCCTGCCGGGGGTTGCCTACTGGTGTGGCATTGCGGACGCTGCGTGGACGGCGATCGGCCTTGCCGTTGGCACTTACATCAACTGGCTGATCGTGTCGAAACGGCTGCGCCGCTACAGTGTGAAGGCTGGGAATGCGATCACTCTGCCGGAGTATTTTTCCAACCGCTTTCACGAAAAAAACAAGGTGGTCATGACCATTGCGGCTGTTTTTATCCTGATCTTTTTCACGGTATATGCGGCGAGCTGCCTTGTCACCTGCGGCAAGCTGTTTTCTACGCTGTTTGATATGCCCTATGTTCCCATGATGATTGTCGGCGCGCTGTTCGTGCTGGTTTACACGATCATCGGCGGCTTCCTTGCCGAGAGCGCCTCTGATTTTATGCAGGCAATTATCATGATTGTAGCGCTTATTGTGATCGTGGTCGTGGGCACGATCTCAGCAGGCGGATTAGGAGCGGTTGTTGAAAATACAAAGTCCATTCCCGGATTTTTGGATTTCTTTGGAATCGCTACCCCGGTCACAACGCAGGATGGAGTGCAGCAGGTGGTCAATGGTCAGCCTCAGTTTGGGGCGGCTGGGGAGTATGGGTTCCTTTCTGTAATTTCCACTCTGGCTTGGGGGCTGGGATATTTTGGAATGCCCCAGGTGCTGCTGCGCTTTATGGCGATCCGGGAGGAGCGCGAGTTGACCCGTTCCCGCCGTATCGCTACGGTTTGGGTTTTGATTTCGTTGGCGGTGGCCGTGTTTATCGGCGTTATGGGCCGTTCTCTGTTCCCGACAGCGTTGACGACCGCCTCTTCCGCGGAGAATGTGTTTATCCATTTGTCTATCAATCTGCTGCCGCCGTTGCTGGCCGGCTTTATCATGGCGGGAATTCTGGCCGCTACGATCAGTTCCTCCGATTCTTATCTCCTCATTGCCACTTCCGCCTTGGCTAAGAATATTTATCAGGGGATCTTCCGCAAAAACGCAACGGAGAAGAAGGTGCTGAATATTTCCCGCATCACAATGCTGCTGATTACCGCTATCGCCATCCTTATCGCATTGGATGAGAACAGCGTGATTTTCACCATTGTCAGCTTCGCCTGGGCAGGCTTTGGCGCCACCTTTGGCCCACTGATGCTTTTGAGCCTGTTCTGGAAGCGCATCAACCGTGCGGGAGCGATTGCCGGCATGATCGGCGGCGGCGTGATGGTATTTGTCTGGAATCTTCTGATTCGTCCGCTTGGCGGCATGTGGGATATTTATGAGCTGCTTCCGGCGTTCCTGTTCTCCTGCGTGTGCATCGTGGTGGTTTCGCTGGTGACAGCGCCGCCCTCGGCTGAAATCCAACGGGAATTCGACGAGGTCAAGGCCGGGAAATAACCTTTGGCCTGGCGGGCCCGGATTGTCTTTCTTTCCAAACACTTTTCAGGGCGGCCTTCTCCTTCATTGCATCGGGG
>USBP01000063.1 GCA_900552985.1 uncultured Oscillospiraceae bacterium | reverse complement strand
TGCCTGCCGATTGCCTCGGCTGTGCGGCGGTTATCACCGGTGAGCATCACGGTCTGCACGCCCATGCTTTTCAGCGCGCGGATGGCCTCGGCGCTGTCAGGCTTCACAACGTCGGCAACCGCAATGATGCCGAGCAGCCGTCCGTCCAGGGCGAAATAGAGCGGCGTTTTACCCGCTGTGGACAGCGCCTCCCCCGCTCTCTGCGCCTCAGCGTCCAGCAACCCTTTTTCCCGCATGAGCACAGCGTTGCCGCCAAAGGCCGGCTTCCCCTCGATCTCACCCTGCACGCCGTGGCCGGGCAAAGCGGTAAACGCTCCAGCGGGCTCATACGGTAGGCTGATCTCCTGCGCGTGCTGCCGGATTGCATGCGCCAGCGGGTGTTCACTTTTCTCTTCCAGCGCAGCGGCAACCCGCAACAGCTCCTCCTGCGAGGCGCCATGCGCTGGGAGCAAATCCGTCACCTGCGGCTTGCCCTGCGTGACCGTTCCAGTTTTATCCAGCACCACAAAATTTGTCTTGCCGGCGGATTCCAGAGCAGCCGCCGTTTTAAAGAGCACGCCTTTGCGCGCGCCCAGCCCGCTGCCGACCATAATCGCCACAGGCGTTGCCAGCCCCAGCGCACACGGGCAGCTGATGACCAGCACGCTGATCGCACGTGCCAGCGCATAGCCAAACGTTTCCCCCGCCAGCAGCCAAGCAATGCCCGCCACCAGAGCAATGCCGATCACCACCGGCACAAACACGCCGGAAACCTTATCCGCCACCTTTGCAATCGGCGCTTTGGTGGCCGCCGCATTTTCTACCATCTCGATGATCTGGCTCAGGGTCGTATCGCTGCCGACGCGTGTAGCCGTACAGGTGAGAAACCCGTTCTGATTCAGCGTTGCCGCGCTGACCAGGCTGCCGGGCGCTTTATCTACCGGCAGGCTTTCTCCCGTCAGCGCCGCCTCGTTGACCGCGCTCTCTCCCTGCGTCACCTGCCCGTCAACCGGAATGCTCTCGCCGGGCCTCACAACGAAAGCGTCCCCCACGCGCACTTCCTCCACTGGAACCGTGGTTTCAACGCCGCCGCGCACGACATGCGCGGTTTTGGGAGCCAGATCCATCAGGCTCTTGATTGCGTTGGTGGTTTTCCCCTTGCTGTAGGCTTCCAGCATTTTACCGACCGTTATCAGCGTCAGGATCATGGCGGCCGATTCAAAATACAGCTCATGCGCGTGGTGAAACGCAAGCTCCACATTTCCCGCGAGCATTGCGCCGCTCATGGAGAACAGCACCGCTGTGCTGTAGAGAAACGCCGCCCCGCTTCCCATTGCCACCAGCGTATCCATATTCGGCCCGCCATGAATCAGGCTCTGAAATCCGCTGATAAAAAAGCGCTGGTTGATTACCATTACAAGCGCCGTCAAAAGCAGCTCATACAGGCCGATTGCCATCGGGTTTTCCCCCAGAAAGGCAGGGACGGGCCAGCCCCACATCTTGTGCCCCATGGACACATACATCAGCGGCAATAGCAGGCAGACGGAAGCGATCAGCCGGCGGGCAAGCTTCGGCGTCTCATGATCCTCCAGCGCTTCCCGCGCGGCGGCACGGCCCTGTTTGCTTTCGCCCTGCTCCGGAGCGGCGCCGTAGCCGGCTGCGGATACGGCGCCGCAAAGGCTCTGCTGCGTCGCCGGGGCGTCAAAGGAGACGTTCATGGAGTTCGTCAGCAGGCTGACCGTAACCTCCGACACACCCGGCACGGCGGAGACCGCCTTTTCCACATGCGCGCTGCATGCCGCACACGTCATTCCTGTTACATCAAATTTTTCTGTATGCACAAAACACACCTCGATCCGCTTTTTGTGAGACCTGCGAAAATCCGCTGCCAAACGATTTTATGGATTTTTGCAAAGCTCACTTTAACTTTTTGATGAGCTCCACCGCCTCGCCAACAATCCGGGTGTTGCCCTGCCGGATTTCTTCAACGACGCAGGTTTCCAGATGATCCTGTAAGATAATATACCCAAAGCTTTGCAGTGCACTCTCCACCGCAGCCACCTGGGTCAGGATATCGCCGCAGTAGCGGTTCCCTTCCACCATGCTTTTGATGCCATTGAGCTGGCCGATCATCCGGTTGAGCCGGTTTTGGAGCAGCCGCTGCGATTGCTCGCTGCGCGGCGTGTGCTTCTGGTGCGGGCAAAGCTTGCCGCAGCCGTCTTTTTTCTCCTGCTCCATACACATTCCTCCGTTCCATATACCCCCATAGGGTATTTTGATTATATACCCCCCATGGGTATTTGTCAAGCGCAAATTGGCACAAAAACGCCGGGAAAGATAAAGCCTTTTCCCGGCGGCTTGAATCAGAATGGATTTCGGACGGTAGGATATGGAGGAGATTGGTCGCTATTCATGGGCACTGCCAAAAAAGCAAGCACTTTTATAGAACAGGCATTCCAGTTTGCCGAAGATTCTTTTTCCTTACCAAATGCAACAATATCATACCGACCGGCAATACCAAAAGCGAAATCCACTGTGACACAGACAATAAAAATACGCCGCGCCCAGCATCGCCTCTATAAAACTCAAGAACAAAACGACCGATGGCATAAAGGATCAGATAAAATGGTAGTAAGATGCCTTTACATCTCCGCTCTGGTCGTTTTATAAGAAACACCACTAAAATCAACAAATTAAAAAAAGCTTCCAATAACTGAACCGGTATGAGTGGTACGCCATCCGGTGCATTTATGGCCTCAAATAAAGCAACTCCCCATTTTGCCTCAATTCCATAGCAGCATCCCGCGCAAAAGCATCCAATACGCCCAAAAACGTGAAACAGCAAAACGGGGGGAATCAAGATATCGGCCATTTCCCATAGATCCAGTTTACTCGTATAAACATAAAGCAACACAACGCAAGCCCCTCCAATTAAGCCGCCATAAAACACCCCAACGCCGGAGAGCATTTGCCGCCAATGTTCCATCGTCCAAAACCCCGCTTTTCCTCCATCCCGAAGCACATATCCAATCAACTGAAACGCTTTTGCACCGGTTAATGCACCGATAAATGCGCACAACACCGCATAGAATACGTCCTTTCTGTGTGTATAGAAATGTGGACTGCCTGCCCGCACCATGGCAAGAGTTAACGCGCAAATGATTCCAAAAAGCGCACACAATAAGTAAGTAGGGATCTCATAACCTAATATTTTAAAATATGGAAACATATTACACCCCGCGTTTTCTTGGTTACTCAAATTCTTTTGATTCTCTGAGTAATGTCAGAAGATCCTGTTTCACATATCTATAAATAATAAATTTTAAAACAGCAAAATATATGGCGCACAGAAAAATGCCCAGAGCCAAAATAAAGGAAAATAAAACGCCCCAGTGCGCAAACGCAAACAAAATCATTCCAGCTATTAACACAATTACGGAACACAAAAGCATCATTTTTAAAAAGATCGTTCTCAATGGTTTGCAGTAGATTCTGCGTATCCGTTTGTCGCTGAACCCCATATAAAAAAGGATTCCCATATCCTTTTGCTGAACTCTATAAAAAGCTCGAAACGCTAAAAAGATATTCACTGTAGTCATACACAATAAAATCACTGCGGACAATAAAAAGATAAGAAAGGTATTTGAAACAGTTTCTCCAAAATTATCGAATGCATCGGCCGGTGCGTAGGCACGGTAATTTTGCGTTGTCAAAAAAGAGCTAACCGGACTTACAAGGCGCAAATCATCAACATAAATATATAGCCCTGCAAGCATAACCAACTCGCCGTTTACAGTCTTTTCATTGATTGAATGAATCCTTTCGCCCAAAAGAACCGATACAATTTTTTGAAATGTTTCCATATTCACAAAACAAACTGATAATTCCCTCATGCTCGGGGTTAGGTATTGGTTCTGAGCCGCTAATATTGGCGTTTTTTCCGATACTCCAGGCGCTGTATGAAAAAGCAACCGCTTCATTTCATTGGATTGAAAGCCATCCCC
Organism: uncultured Oscillospiraceae bacterium; assembly: GCA_900552985.1. Taxonomy (GTDB): domain Bacteria; phylum Bacillota; class Clostridia; order Oscillospirales; family Acutalibacteraceae; genus Fimivicinus; species Fimivicinus intestinavium. The sequence continues at coordinate 3,246 of USBP01000063.1, read as the reverse complement.
AACATCTTCCGTAACACTTATCTCAAGCGCGACTGTTTCAGGCTGCTTTTTCGTAAAATAGACTGTATCATTTTCCATCTGCTCCAAATCTATAAAAAAGCGTTGCTCCTGCTCAATTGCAAATAGGTTGACTGCCTTTCCGTTCATGGATATGCCCATGCAGGTATAAACCGGGATAACGCTGATTTCATTGCCAGGGAAACGCTTTGAAATGTCATCACGGATTCTGTTGATATCTGATGAGGTTACCGGGTGGACAGAGGTCTCACTAAAGCTTGCATCCACACAGACCGTTTTCACGGAAATATTTTCTAAAAAATCTTTTTCATACTGAAAATATTGGCGCGCATATAAAAGGCCAATTATCATTGTAATGATGATGGAGATTGCGAACATCATAATGGATATTTTAAGCTGACCGCTTGATTTTTTCAGAATCAGCTTAGCGCAGGAAGCATCGTTTGAAGATTTTTTCACCGCAACTTTCCTCCTTGCAGATACAGCTCATCAAATGGAGCCGAAAAAGATAACCGGTCATGGCTCACAATGAGTAAAAGCTTATTTTTCCAAACGCGCTCTATTACGTTCAGCATGTTTTGGGCATTTTCATCATCCAGCTTCGCTGTTGGCTCATCCAGCAAAATAATATCCGGATTTGTCAGGGCCAGCATTGCCATTTTTAATCGTTGCCGCTCCCCGCCGGACAACGCCTTTGCCTTGAATGGAAGCACCGCCTCTATTCCAAACTGCGATAGAGCCGTATGTATCCGCTCTTGCTCCTCCTCATAGGGCAAATTACAAGCGGTATACTTCAAATGCATGTTTTCCTGTGTGGTCAAGTTTCCAAAAAGCAGATCATCCTGGAAGCAATACGCCAGATTGCTTTCGGGCGGCATATGCACTTCTCCCGTGTAATCTTTATAAATCCCTGCAATTACATGGAGCAGCGTCGTTTTCCCGGCTCCAGAATCTCCGTGCAGCACAGTAATACCATTACAAAATCGACAGGTGATGGAATCCAATATCTTTCTGTTAGCAAATGAAATTGAAAGCTCTTTTATATCAATGTACGCCATATGCAGCTCCTTTCGGCAAGTCCAGATATTCAATGAATCCACTGCCATATATCGTTATTCTGGAATTCTCCCGCGTAAAATTAATCGCCTTTTCATATGCGCCCAAAATTTTCCCACTAGAAATGTCTGTAAAAGTAATTTCTAAATTGTGATTACCGTTTACATATTCTTCCACAAGCAGATTCACTTCATCATCTATCCATACCAAATCAGCACTGTGACTCATTCGAATTTTGATATCTTCCCCATATAAAAGCCTGTTTTCGATATCTATATATAACAGATGATTACGGTACCGGTATAGCCTAAACGTGTTATAATCGTCTCTGATTAAAACCGGTTTTTGCTGTCCTGTATCCTCTGACAGTTCCAGACGCCATACTTCATAAAAATCAGAATCTTGACGGGGACAGGTAAAATAGAGAATACCATCTATCAGAACGCCCCCCATTACACCCATACCATCAAGATTTGCCACCGGAGTTATTTTTCCTTCTTCAGAAATCATAACAATGCGCTTTAAGCACCTTTTCTCGTCTACTTGTTCAATCAAATAAAGAAAGTGCTTTCCATCCGTTGCAAACGGGGTAAGCGCCTGCTTCTTATTGTTCTGCGAATAATAAAACGTTAGAGACCCTTTTTCTGCTTTTCCCAGATGAAAATCATGCGTGTCCTGAGCGCCAACAACGTAATACGAATAATTATTTCCCCAATCAAAGGCTTGAAAAAAAGCGCCCTGCGCGTCAATCGCACTCCACTCCATCGTACTCAGATCGTAAATGCCCAATTCATAGCTAAAGGGATTAAACAAAAAAATTTGATGACTATCCAATTCCACTTTTGGTAAAAAATCTTGCTCATTTTTTTGCCCACAAGCGCTTAATAAAAAAACAAGCAATAGCAAAAAAATAGCGATCTCTTTTTGGAGGCGTTGATTCATGATAGCTCCCCCATTCCATTAGGATTTAATGTGCCGCCACCCCAGCAAAGTGGTGGCGGCACAGTCCTAAAGTCTTGTTGTTACTCAGACGCCCTGAATTTCCATAAAATTGTTTAAACGGCAGCAGTAATAGAATATGGTGTAGCATGCGCCTTTATCTTTAGATAAGCATTATTCGTCAGCGATTGCGAGTTAAGCTGCGTATACGGATAAAGCGTATAGTTGCTGGCCCCATAATAAACTTCTTTTACACCATTGGTATTTTTAAAATATTTTGTGACAGTTTTATCCTGATATTCTACAGAAGAACTTCCTCCTACACCAAATTGCACAATATCAGTTCCAACCCCAATTGACGCTGTAAAAGAGGAATCGGTCTTCCGTCTAAATTGAGCACTGATATTCCAAGTAGCTCTAATTTCTTCAACACTTTTATTTCCGGTATAGGTATTTCGCAAAAAATATCGTACAGAAAGCGTATCTCCCGATAACTTGCCCTCTTTCTGCCGTTCGACGAAAGCCTTCAATGAACCGCCACCAGTGACAGGAACAGAATCCGTATCATTGGTATAAGCATTTGGATTGGGGGAGGGATACTTATTATACAGATCTCCGTATTCATTGCCGCAGCCTATTCCTGCAAAGCACATTACAATCACTAAAATTATAGACAGAGAAGAAATTAAGATATGTTTTGCGGAACCACTTTTTCCTATCATTTGCTTTTCTCCTTTACAATATCATTGAATGACAATTTCATTTTGATGTAAATACATATCAGCGTAACCAACTTTCTATCGCTAAGCACTCATCTCACTTTATTTTTCACCCCCCTTCCTTCTCGTTGATCAACATAGACAAGGCACTATTCTTCATAGAATAAACATACATGTCCTTCAATGAACCGTGCCCAAGCGCCTGCTGAAAACATGGGACTCACCCCTTTCTATCAAATCAATGATATAAATTATCGTTTTATAACTATTTACATAATATATTTTTATATTTTGTTTGTCAACCTTTATTTTAATTTTTTTCTTTTTTAACCATTTTTAAATCATAAATCTATGTATATCTCTTAAAATCCTATTGCCGCACGCCGCCGCTCAAGCAGGCGCAGGCAAATCAAAACCACTAGTAAACTAGTGGTTTGCTCAGACCCCAATCTATACTTCAGATTCGCGTGCCTATCGAAGATCATCAGTGCGCTTTTACTCTTGAGCGTCCCCA
>USBP01000062.1 GCA_900552985.1 uncultured Oscillospiraceae bacterium | reverse complement strand
CACGGCGGTGAGTGTAGAGATGATTCGGGCGGCCAAAAGGATGGGCGCCAAAGTAACGGCGGAGACTTGCCCGCACTACTTTATGTTGACGGATGACGCGCTTCTTTCCCGAGATGCGGATTACCGCATGAGCCCACCCCTGCGCCCGGAGCGGGATCGCATGGCTGTTTTGGAAGGCCTGAGGGATGGGACGATTGATGTCATTGCCACGGATCACGCGCCGCATACAGCGCAGGAGAAAGCGGATTTTGAAAATGCTCCCAACGGCGTGATTGGCTTGGAAACCTCACTGGCCGCCGGGATCACCTGCCTGGTGGGGCAGGGGTTTATGGGCCTGCCGGAGCTGTTGTATCGGATGTCGGCTTTGCCCGCGCAGCTGCTCGGGGCGCCCTGCGGCGCCTTGCGTGAGGGCGGGATAGCAGATTTGATGCTTTTTGACCCACGGGAAAGCTGGGCAGTGGATCCTGCCCGGTTCCATGGGAAATCCTGCAACAGTGCGTTTAAGGGCCTGCGGCTTCAGGGGCGCGTGCAGTATACCTTTTGCCGCGGCGAACTGGTTTATCAGAGATAAGGTCGTATGATCCCCCTTTTGGGTGATTTTCAAAAAGAGGTGGTTTGAATTATGTCGCTGGATCGTTTGATCGAAAAAATTGCTGCCATGAAAAATCCTACGGTTGCGGGCCTTGACCCGAAGCTGAGCTATATCCCTTCCTATATCAGGGAGGAGGCGTTCTCCCGTTTTGGGGAGACGCTGGAGGGCGCGGCGCAAGCGCTGCTGCAATTCAACTGCGGCCTGATTGATGCGCTGTGCGATATTGTTCCGGCCGTCAAGCCGCAGTGTGCTTATTATGAGATGTATGGATGGCCCGGTGTGCGCGCTTTGCATGAAACCATTCGCTATGCGCAGGGAAAAGGGATGTTTGTTATCACGGATGGCAAGCGCAATGATATCGGCTCTACAATGGAGGCTTATGCGTCTGCGCATCTGGGCATGGTCTCTGTCGGCGGCAGCACGTTTTCGCCATTTGGGGCGGATGCGCTGACGGTCAACGGTTATCTGGGCAGCGACGGAATCCTTCCGCTTCTGGACATTTGCCGGAAGGAGGATAAGGGGATTTTTGTCCTTGTCAAAACCTCCAATCCATCCTCTGGCGAGGTACAGGACAGGCAAATTGACGCCCGTCCGCTTTATCGTATGATGGGGGATCTTTGTGAGAGATGGGGCCGTGAGCTGCCAGGGCACCACGGCTATTCCGGCGTGGGTGCAGTGGTCGGCGCGACCTATCCCGACCAGCTGGAGGAATTGCGTACCGCGCTGCCGCATACGTTTTTCCTTGTACCGGGCTACGGCGCGCAAGGCGGAAGCGCGGAAGGCGTACGCCCCGCATTCGATCAGAACGGCTTGGGGGCGATTGTCAACTCCTCCCGTGCGCTGATGTGCGCCTGGCAGAAGGAGGCCTGCGATGAGCAGGATTATGCCGGCGCAGCGCGGCAGGAAGCGATCCGTATGCGGGATGAAATTACGGCCAGCATACCTGCGATTTCGATTAAATAAAAACAGGGGGCGTGGCATATGGCAGGCAAAGAGGCAAAGCGGGCCTATCTGGTGCTCGCGGATGGGACGGTTTTCCACGGCTACTCCATGGGGGCGGAGGGAGAAACGATTGGAGAGGTTGTTTTTAACACCTGCACAGCGTCCTACCAATCCCTTCTCAGCGATCCCACTTATTATGGGCAGATTGTCGCACAAACCTATCCTTTGGTTGGGAACCGCGGCGTAGAGGAAAACAGCTCGTCCTCCAACATCATGGCCAACGGTTATATCGTGCGGGAATGGTGCGATACACTCTCTCTATCTGGAGATGGCATGACGCTTGATGAATACCTGCGCAAACGCAATATCGTTGGGATTTGCGGGATCGACACCCGCAGGCTGACACGTGCGCTGCGGGATAAAGGTTATTTTAACGGAGCAATCACAAATTCCATAGAGGATTTTGATGCACTGCTCAAGCGGATCAGGGCTTATACAATCTCCGGCGCGGTAGAGGCGGTTACCATTCGGGAGCCAGAGCATATTCCGGCAGAGAGGCCGCTTTATCGGGTAACGGTTCTGGATTGTGGCTTTCCGCGTTATGTGCTGGATGCATTGACGCGCCGCAGCTGTGATCTGACGTTGGTTCCCGCGTTCACAAGTGTGCAGGAGATCCTCGCAGGTGAGCCGGATGGCATCCTTTTTTCAGATGGCCCGGGCGATCCAGATGATGCGCCCGCTCTGATTGATTGCGCCAAAGAATTGATGCAGGCAAAAATACCGCTTTTCGGCATTGGGCTTGGCCACCAGATCATGGCGCTTGCAGCAGGGGGCGCAGTTGTCAAAATGCCGAAGGGGCACCGAGGCTCCAATCAGCCGGTCAGAGTGTTGGAAACCGGTCGGATTATGGTGACCAACCAAAATCATGGCTACTCCGTTGCGGCGCAGAGTATCCCAAAGGAAGCTGCAACAATTACAATGGTGAATGTAAACGACGGCGCTGTGGAAGGGCTTTCCTACTGCGGGTCTCCCGCATTCTCTGTAGAATTTACACCGTCCGACGGCATCGGGCGGCAGGATACGGCCTGGATTTATGATGCTTTTATCGACCGGATGAATGGGGGATGCCGCAATGAAGCGTGAAGAGATGAAAAAGGTTTTGGTAATCGGCTCTGGTCCGGCGGTGATTGGCCGTTCGGCAGAATTTGATTATGCCGGCACGCAGGCGTTGCGTGCTTTGAAGGAGGAAGGGATCGAAACGGTTCTGCTCAACTCCAATCCCTCCGCAGTGATGACGGATAAAGGTCTTGCCGATCGGGTATATATCGAGCCGCTTCATATCGATGTTGTCAAACGGATCATTGAGCAGGAAAAACCGGACAGTATCCTTCCCACGGTAGGCGGCGACCCGGCGTTGGAGTTGGGGCTCAGCCTTTCCATGAACGGCTTTTTGGAGGAGCATCAGGTACGGCTGCTCGGTGTCAGCCCGGCGGTGATCCACAGCGTGCAGGATCGCCAGTCCTTCGCCGAGAGCCTGGAGCGGGCTGGTCTGCCTGGCGTGGCGTCCAAAGTAGTTGGCACGGTGCAGGATGCCGCAGCGTTTGCGAAGGAGGCGGGGTATCCCGTCCGTGTGCGCCCGGCTTACACGTTAGGCGGCAGCACAGTCGATACCTGCCCGGATGAGGAAACACTCCTGGAGATGGCGGAAAAGGAGCTGCACACCTCTTTGATTCGTCAGATTTTAGTCGAAAAATGCATTTCCGGCTGGAAAGAAATCGAGTATGAAGTCATGCGGGACCGTGCAGGCAACTGCATCAGCGTTTGCAGCATGGAGAATCTTGATCCAGTTGGCATTCATGCCGGCGACAGCATCATTGCCGCTCCCGCGCAGACGCTGACGGACAGTGAAGCGGAAATACTGCGCGCCTGCGCGCTGCAATTGGTTGATTCGCTGGGAATCGAGGGCAATTGCAGCGTTCGGTTTGCCATGCGCCCGGATGGTGGGGAATACGCCGTGTTGGAAGCGGATCCCCGCATCAGCCGTACTTCGGCGCTTGTTTCAAAAGCGACTGGGTATCCGGTTGCGCAGGTGGCGGCAAAGATCGCCATGGGCTACACGCTTGATGAAATTCCCAATCTGGTCACTGGCTGCACGACGGCCTGCTGTGAGCCCGCGATTGATTATTGTGTGGTAAAGATCCCTAAGTGGTCCTTTGATCGCTTTGATGAGGCGGAACGGCGGCTGGATGATTCCATGAAGGCGACCGGTGAGATCATGGCGATTGGCACCAGCTTTGAGTTGGCGTTTATGAAAGCGGTGCGCAGCCTGAATATGCAGCTGGATACGCCGAATCTGCCCAAGCTCGCCTCTCTCTCTGAGGAGGAGATTCTGGAGCTTGTAGAACGGTCGAATGACGAACGGATTTTTGCCGTGTATGCCGCGGTAAAGCGTGGGATCTCATTTGAAGCCATCAACCGGTTAACCTCCATAGATCCCTGGTTCCTGGCAAAGCTGAAAAACATTGCGGATATGGAAGCGGAGCTGGCCGCCGGCCTGGATGAAGATAAGCTCCTGCGCGCCAAAAATATGGGCTTCCTGGATGAGACAATCGAGCGCCTGTCCGGTATGAAGCTGGCGCAGGCCTCGCACTCGAGTTATAAAATGGTGGATACCTGCGCAGCGGAATTTGATGCGCAGCGGCCTTATTTTTACTCCGCGTGGGATGACGATAACGAGGCGCTTTTTGTGCGCGGCGGGGAGCATGAGGGGCGGAAAAAGGTGCTTGTGCTGGGCGCGGGGCCGGTCACAATCGGCTACGGCATTGAGCAGGATTACTGTGCCGTCCACTGCCTTGACACATTGCGGAAAAAAGGCTATGAGGCAATTCTTGCTAATAACAACCCGGATGCGGTATCTACAGATTTTCAATCCTCTGACCGCTTGTATTTTGACCCGGTGACGCCGGAGGACATCGCCAATATTTTGGCCACAGAGAAGCCGTGGGGTGCTGTGCTGCAATTTGGCGGCCCTCACGCCGTGCGCATGACGCAGCAGATGATGAAGGCCGGCGTGCACGTGCTTGGCGCGCAGGAAAAGCAGGCGCAACAGCTTGGCGACCGCCATATGTTTGCCCGCCTTTTGGAGGAGTTGGAGATTCCACACCCGGCATTTCGGGTAACAGCGGCAGGCAATTCGGATCAGGTGGCGCGCGAGCTGGGCTTCCCTGTGCGGCTGACAGCGGGCGAGCACAGTGCTATCGCCTATACCGGCGCAGATCTGGCTCTGTTTATCGAGCAGGAGGGATTGACGGAGAATGCCCCGTTGACGCTGCAAAAATATTATATTGGCACCGGCATGGAGCTCAATGTTGTAACGGATGGGGAGGATTATCTCATCCCAGGCATTGCAGAGCAAATCGAACGTGCCGGAATTCATACGGCGGATTCCATCTCCGTCTGCCCAACGCAGACGATTCCCGCCAAAGAAAAGCAGCGTGCGGTTGAATATGCCGGCAAACTGGCCTTGGCACTGCACGTGCCATGCCTGATGAACGTCCGATTTGTGTTTTATGATCAACAGGTTTATTTGTTCCATGCCAGCGTGACGCAGAGCCACAGCGTGCCTTTCCTGACGAAAGCAACCGGTATCTCCGCTGCTGCGGTTGCCACACGGTGTATGTTGGGAGAAAAGCTGCGGGATATGGGCTATGGCGTCGGCCTTGTAGAGCCGAAGGAATATTGTGCTGTCCGCGTGCCCGTGTTCAGCTTTGACCAGATTGGCGGATTGGATACACAGTTGGGCCTTGAAATGAAATCGACGGGCGAGGCCTTCGGCATTGCGCACACCTTTGAGGATGCGCTGCTCAAGGGCCTGGCGGCCTCCGGAATGCGCCTGAAACGCAAAGGCGGCGTGTTTATCTCCGTAAGGGATTCCGATAAGCAGGAGGCGATTAAGCTGGCCGATCGTTTTTCACAGCTGGGCTTTGACCTTTATGCTACTGCGGGAACCTGTAAAATGCTTAACGAGAATTTTATAGCTGCCAGCGTGGTGCGTAAAATTCACGAAGGTTCGCCGAATACGATGGATTTGCTGGAGAGTAATAAGATCGTCTATGTGGTATCTACATCGCAAAAGGGCCGCCGGTCCATTCTGGATGATGTGCGTATCCGCCGCCGGGCGCTGGAGCGGCAGATCCCCACTTTTACCTCACTGGATACCGCCTATGCGTTGACGCGCTGCCTGGCCAATAAGCGCACGCTGGAGGATATTGAATTGATTGATCTTGCCTGAACCTTTTTGGCAGGTTCGCTGACAATCGTAAAATGGGAGGATGAACCCGATGGCATATATGCAGGCGGAGGGGCGCATTGCCGCAATGCGGCGCCTGAGCCCGACCGCATATGATATGACGCTCTTTTTGCCTGAGATGGCCGAATCCGCAGCGCCGGGTCAGTTTGTACACCTTCGCTGTGGGGATAAACCGTTGCGCCGTCCGATTTCGATTTGTGCGATTGATCGTACCAATGGCGCGCTGCGCCTCGTTTTTGAGGTGCGTGGGGCGGGGACGGCATGGCTTGCCGCTCGGAAGGCTGGCGAAACGCTTGACGTGCTGGGCCCTCTGGGCAATGGCTTTTCCCTGCCGGAAGAGGGGGAAGGGATTCTCCTCATCGGCGGCGGAATTGGCACGCCGCCGCTTCTGGGGGTTGCACAGGCGATTCCCGGCAGGACGGAGGCGATTCTCGGCTTTCGGAATGCACAAGCCAGCATTTTAGCCAAGGATTTTGCCCTTGCCTGCGCCAATGTGCAGCTTGCAACGGATGATGGATCGCTCGGTTATCATGGCTTGGTGACGGATCTTTTGAAAATGCGTCTGGCTTCTGGCGAGCCTTGCACAGCCATCTTGGCCTGCGGCCCCACGCCAATGCTGAAGGCCGTGTCGGCGCTTGCGCTGGAGCAGGGGATTTTATGCCAGGTATCTCTTGAGGAACGTATGGGCTGCGGTATTGGCGCATGCCTTGTCTGCGCCTGTAAAACCAGAGAGGCGGATGGGGAGCATTACCGCCATGTCTGCAAGGATGGGCCGGTGTTTGACGCAAGGGAGGTTGTGTGGTAATGGCGGATTTACGCGTGAAGATCGCCGGAGTAGAGCTGAAAAATCCAGTCATCACCGCCTCCGGTACCTTCGGCTTTGGCCGGGAGTATAACGAGCTGTATCCGATCTCTCGATTGGGAGGCATTTCATGCAAGGGCACAACGCTGTGCGAGCGTCCAGGCAACCCGCCGCCGCGCATTGCGGAAACTCCTTCCGGGATTCTCAACAGCGTCGGATTGCAAAACCCAGGCGTGGACGCTTTTATCCGGGAGGATCTGCCCTGGCTCGAGGAGCAGGGCACGGTGGTGATCGCCAATCTGGCGGGCAGTGCGGTTGCCGATTATTGCGAGGCGGCCGCCCGGCTGGATGAAACGGATGTTGACATGATTGAGCTGAATATTTCCTGCCCGAACGTCCGGCAGGGCGGCGCGTCTTTTGGCACCTCCTGTGCTTCTGCGCAGGAGATCACAACCGCTGTCCGCAGGGTAACCAGCAAGCCGCTCATTGTCAAGCTTACGCCGAACGTGACCAGCATTTCCGAGATTGCCGCCGCTGTAGAGGCAGCGGGCGCAGATGCGGTTTCCCTAATTAACACCCTTACAGGCATGCGGATCGATATCCGCTCGC
>USBP01000061.1 GCA_900552985.1 uncultured Oscillospiraceae bacterium | reverse complement strand
CATGGTGGAGAGCGAGCAGATACCCTCTGCGGTAGGACTGGGCGTGCTTGTGGATACGGACAGGACCATAAAGGCCGCGGGCGGTTTCATCGTGCAGCTGATGCCGGGCGCGCCGGAGGAGCTCATCACGAAGCTGGAGGAGAATATCTTTGTGATGGACCAGCTGACGACGGCGCTGGCGGAGGACGGAGTGGACGAGGCAGTGCGCCAAGTGCTCAAGGGCCTGGACTACGAGACTGTGATGCGCGTACCGGTGGAGTACCGCTGCAATTGCAGCCGTGAGCGCGTGGAGCAGGCACTGGAGAGCTGCGGCCGTGAAGAGCTGCTGGACATGGCGGCGACGGGTGAGGAGACGGAAGTGAGCTGTCAATTTTGCGACAAAATTTATCGCTTTAGTCCGTCGGAATTGCGCGAATTGGCAAAGTAAAAAAATTTCGAAAAAGATATTGACAATAGAGGGGGTGTTTAGTATAATGACAAAGCCGCTTATCCGGGAGCATAGCTCAGCCGGTTAGAGCACTTGCCTTACAAGCAAGGGGTCACTGGTTCGAGTCCAGTTGTTCCCACCAAAGTTATACATGGCCCGGTAGTTCAGTTGGTTAGAACGCTAGCCTGTCACGCTAGAGGTCGACGGTTCGAGCCCGTTCCGGGTCGCCATTTGCTGCTATGGCTCAGGCGGTAGAGCACATCCTTGGTAAGGATGAGGTCACCAGTTCGAATCTGGTTAGCAGCTCCAAAAGCTCCTCACAGCACATCGCTGCGGGGAGCTTTTATTTTTTATGTGGATAGAGCAGAGAAATAATATTTTGGAGCATTGTTCAACGGCAGGAGAAAATCGGATCTGCGAAAAACCATTTTGGATTTTGCAGGCGTTTACGATTCTCTCAGACTCTTCTGTCAGTAGGAGAAGACTTTGCTGAATCCTTCCTATCAATTTGCGGATAGGATTCCAAGAATTTCTCGTTTGCTTTTTGCAACGATTGATAATACTGATCATAGGTTTTGCTGAGCTGCCGCATCGCGGGAATAAAAACTTCCACATAACCGCTGGTTTGCATAAACTGGCGAAGGGCTTTCTCGAGCCGGTATGCGGGGGATGCTTGATAAGCCGCAGACTGCTTATAGGCGAGATAGGCCTTAATGTCGTCCGGATGCTCCGCTATCCATGCCTCCATTTCAGGGACGCGATGCGCCGGATTGATATCAGGCCCGGCGGCCAGAGCGATTTGGCAGCTGGCCTCCAGTTCATTCTGCAATTCCGCAGGGATTTCAAAATTGGCGCGGTCTAAAAAGCTTAGAATGGTGCCAAACGCCGCCTGCTGGCTTTCAGTTGTGATTGGCTCCTGAAGAAAGCTTGCAAAATGCAGGCAGAGACATTGACCATAGGCGCCGGGAAAGGCCTGCATGAGCCGCTCCAGAATGGTTTGCTTTTGCTCGAGCCGTTGCAGCTGTGAGTGGATTTGTTCCCAGTTGAGCTGAGCTGCGAGTTCCTGAAGAAGCGCCTGCCTTTCCTGCAACAAATTGATTTCCAGCCGCTTTTGCACGGCTAATCTGTTGAGTTCGATCCCGGTTTTATCTGACACGGCACGCTTGATATCAGAAACAGACAGGCCCAGCGCTCTTAAAACTGTAATCTTCTTTAACTGCTCTACCTCTTCCACCGAAAAATTGCGGTAGCCGTTTTCCTGCACGGAAGGGGAGAGCAAGCCACATGCGATATAATATGCTACGGCTTTTTTGGTGAGGGAACATTCCTTGCATACCTCATGGATGAACATAGCGCCACCTCCTTATTAGAGGATAAACGAGTCCCCAGGGGCACAGTCAAGCGGATTTGAGCAAAATGATTTTGGAATTTGAAGGGATTTTTGGACGTATCGGAACCGACACGCCGTTTGATTGCGGTCAGCTCAGCTCAAACATGCCGTGGTAAAGGCGATAATAGAGCCCTTTTTGCGCTAACAGGTCCGCATGGTCGCCACGCTCTACAATTTTGCCGTGTTCCAGCACCATGATCGCATCCGCATTGCGCACAGTGCTCAGGCGGTGTGCAATGACGAAAACGGTGCGCCCCTCCATGAGCTGATCCATGCCTTTTTCGATCAGCGCTTCTGTGCGGGTGTCGATGGATGAGGTGGCCTCATCTAAAATCAGCACGGGCGGATCAGCCACGGCAGCCCGGGCAATGGCGAGCAGCTGCCGCTGCCCCTGCGAGAGATTTGCCCCGTCAGCCGTCACCATTGTCTGGTAGCCTTGCGGCAAACGCCGGATAAAGGAATCCGCATTGGCAATTCGGGCGGCCCGCTCAATTTCGGCCTGCGTTGCATCCAACTTGCCAAAGCGGATGTTATCCGCGATCGTGCCGGTAAAGAGGTGCGTATCCTGCAGCACAATGCCCAGAGAGCGGCGCAGCGCATCCTTGCGGATTTCACGCACATCGATGCCGTCGTAAACCACGCTGCCCTGCTCCACATCATAAAAACGGTTGATGAGGTTGGTGATCGTTGTCTTGCCGGCGCCGGTGGAGCCCACGAACGCGATCTTTTGCCCGGGCTTGGCATACAGGCTGATCCCCCGGAGGATTGGGCGGCCCGGCTCATAGCCAAAATCCACATTCAGAAAGCGCACGTCGCCCCGCAAAGGAGTCAGTGCTCCATTTTCCCTCTGCCAGGCCCAGAGGCCGGTCTTTTGGCGGCAGCGTACAAGACGGCCGCCCTCTTCCCGCACATTGACAAGATCAATTTGCCCCTCGTCTACCTCCGGTTCTTGCTCCATGGCGCGGAACACTCGCTCTGCGCCCGCCAGAGCGGCCAGCATAAAGTTGCTTTGCTGGGTGAATTGGTTAATGGGCGCTGCGGCTTGACGCACAAACACCAGGTAGCTGGCCAGCCCGCCCACATCGGCCATGCCGGAGAGCGCCATAATGCCGCCCAGCACGGCGACGATGGCATAGTTCACATAGGAGATGCTGACCACTGCGGGCACCATCGTAGCCGAATAGGCCTGCGCCCCGGTGCCCGCCAAGCGCAGCGCTTCATTTTTTTGGCGGAAAACTTTCAGGTTCGCCTGCTCGTGGTTAAACACCTTAACGACCTTCTGGCCATTTACCATCTCCTGAATATAGCCGTCCAACTCGCCCAAGCTTGCCTGCTGGCGCGTATAATAGGATTTGCTCCGCTTCCCGCTGAAGCGGATATAGAAAAACATCGCCGCATAGCATACCAGAACCAGTAGCGAAAGCCGCCAGTTGAGGATAAAGAGGAGGATAAGCGTCCCTGTCATTTGGATAAAGCTCTGAATCACCATCGCAAAGCTGTTATTCAAAGCGTCGGAAATCGTATCGATATCATTGGTGAAGAGGCTCATCACATCGCCGTGGCGCTGCGTGTCAAAAAAACGCAGCGGCAGCGTTTGCAGGTGGGCAAACAGATCCCGCCGGATATCAAACAGGATCTTTTGCGCTGCCTTTACCATGATCTGTGTGTATCCATAGGCGCAAAGAGCCCCTGTGCCGTAAATGGCTGCAGTGAGCGCCACGCCCTGCGCCAGGCTGCGCAGCTCGCCGCCTGCCAGACTGTTGACAACCGGACGGATCATATAAGTACCTAAAAGGTTTGCCAGCGCGCTGACCGTTACCAGCACGCCTACCGCCAGAAGCAGAAGCCTGTGGCGGCCCATGTAGGAGAGCAGCGTGCGCAGTGTATAGCGCAGGTTTTTAGGCTTTTTCGCGCTGATTTGCCGTGCGGGCATGCGCCGTACCCCCTTTCATCTGTGATTCATAAATCTCCTGATAAATTGGGTCGCTGGCCAGGAGCTCCCCGTGCGTTCCTACGGCATGGATTCTGCCATCCTCCAGGATGATAATCTGATCGGCCTCCATCACGGAGGTGACACGCTGCGCAATCGTAATCTTGGTTACATCGCGCAGCGCGGCGAGCGAAGCACGGATATTCCCTTCTGTGGCGGTATCTACCGCACTGGTGGAATCGTCAAAGATCAGGATTTTGGGGCGCTTGAGCAGTGTGCGGGCAATGCAGAGCCTTTGTTTTTGCCCGCCGGATACATTCACGCCGCCCTGGCCAAGATCGGTATCCAATCCCTTGGGCATCTGCCGCAGAAATTCATCGGCACAGGCGGCCCGGCAGGCGGCCCAAAGCGTTTCGTCATCCGCCTGCGGATTGCCCCACAGCAGGTTTTCCCGCACGGTGCCGGAGAATAGCACGTTTTTTTGCAGCACGATTCCAACTGCATCCCGCAGAGCCTGAAGATCATATTCACGTACATCGCGCCCTCCTACTTTTACGACGCCTTTTGTTACGTCATACAGGCGGGGGATGAGCTGCACCAGCGTGGTCTTGGCGGAGCCTGTTCCACCCAGGATTCCGATGGTGCTCCCTGCCGGCAGATGCAGGGTCACATCCACCAGCGCGTATTCCTCGGCAGACGTATCGTATTGAAAGGAGACGCCTTCAAAATCCACACGCCCGTCCGGCACCTGTGTTACCGGCCGGCTTGGGGTGGCGAGTGAAACCTTCTCCTCCAGCACTTCGCTGATACGATGCGCGCTGGCCAGAGAGCGGGTGAGCAGGAGGAACACATTGGAGATCATCATCATCGAGTTCATCACCTGCAGCACATAGCTCAAAAAGCCGGTTAGCTCGCCTACCTGCAGGTTGGCCTGCAGGATCATATTGCCGCCGAACCACATGATCAGCACGACGGCTGTGTACATCGTCAGCTGGAAGGCAGGCAGGTTGAGCACGGCATAGTGGAAGGTGCGCTGGCTGGTATCCATCAACACTGTGTTGACCTCTTGGAATTTCGCCTCCTCATAGGCGCCGCGCACAAAGGCTTTGACGGCACGTATGGCCGTCAGGCTCTCCTGCACAACGTTATTGAGCCGGTCCACCGCTTTTTGCAGGCGGCCATACATAGGCGCTACCCGGCGCACTACAAAGAAAAGGATCAGCCCCAAAACCGGCGCGCACACCACGAAAACCATCGCAAGCCTGGCATTCATCCAAAAGGAGAGCCCAAGCCCCATAATGAGCATCACAGGGCTGCGAACAAGCGGCCGCAGCCCCGCATTGATGGCATTTTGCAGCACGGTGACGTCTGTAGTCATCCGGGTGACGAGGGAGGCGGTTTCAAAATGATCCAGATTGCTGAAGGCGTAGCTCTGTATCCGCTCATACTGCGCCTCCCGTATGCGCGCACCCCAGCCGTATGCGGCGCGCGCGGCGAACCGGGCATAGAGCAAGCCGGTTGCAAGCGAGAGCAGGGCGCAAACGCCCATCTGGATTCCCTTGTGGAGAATGTAGGGGATGTCGCGGGCTGCTACCCCGGTGTCGATCAGATCCGCCATCAGCACAGGGATGAGCAATTCAAAAAAGGTTTCCACCAGGACCAGCAGCGCACCGGCAATCAGATCCTTTCGATACGGGCCTAAATAATGGAGCAACCGTTTGAAATCCTGCATGGCGGTTTCGCCTCCGTGTGAAAATTTTGGTAAGCGCGGGCCAGATAGTCTGCAAACTGCGCCCGCTCCTCCGGTGAAAAGCCGCGTAGCATTTCCTTCTCCATTTCCCGGCAGCGAGTCTGCCAGATCTGGTTCGCCCTGAGCCCCTTTGCTGTAAGCTCCACGAGGTTGCTGCGCCTGCTCTGCTCATTTTGCCGGCGGGTGACAAAGCCCCCTCTCTCCAAAGCGTCCAGCATACGGGAAACCGCAGCGGAATCAATTTCAAAGTAATCCGCCAGTTCTCGCTGCGGGCAGGGGCCGTGGCTGGCCAGGTATTCCAGCAGCTTTGGCTGGCCCGGCTTCGCCCAAGCAGGGCCGCAGGTAATTCCGCTGCGCGTGAAATGCGCGGTAGAGAAGCATGTGAAAGGTTCTCTCCATAGGCCGCATCCTCCTAATTACATATCGTTGATTTTATCAACAGTTGACAAGTCAATTATATATCGTGATGAATTATTGTCAAGTATCCTTTTCGATTGGAATTTCGCTGGGGCACAACATGTAACCCACAGGGAAAAGGTTGACAATTGCACAAGTTCCCGCTATAATAAATATCACAATTTTATCTGCTTTGGTTTACCCAAAAGGCTGTGAAGGAAACAAGACATATTCCCGCGCGTCTCAGAGAGCCGGTATTTGCTGCGAGCCGGTACGGCGGTTTATGTGTATAGCTCATTCCGGAGCCGCCCGCCTGAAATCATAGGGCGGGCCGTGAGACCACGTTATCGGTCAAGGCCTTGATTGAGGCTGATGAGGGCTGCCGTCAGGCGGCTGAAATAGGGTGGTACCGCGTGGAGCTTCTCCTCGCCCCTATGCTTTTAGGGAGCGGGGTTTTTCTTTTGCTGTGAAAAGCCTTTGCCCTCCCTCACATTCAATCGCTTCCCGGTAGGCCGGCGGAAAATCAAGGAGGATTTTGCCATGTATGAAGGCTGCAAGAAGTATGTCCCATTCACTCCGATTCAAATGGAGCACCGTGAATGGCCGGATAAGGTGATCGACCATGCGCCCATCTGGTGCAGCGTCGATCTGCGCGATGGGAACCAGGCGCTGGTGAACCCCATGAATCTGGAGGAAAAGCTGGAAATGTTCCAGCTGCTGGTTGATATCGGCGTCAAGGAGATCGAGGTCGGCTTCCCCTCCGCGAGCGAGACGGAGTATGAGATCCTGCGCACACTGATTGAGAAGAATTATATCCCGGATGACGTGACCATCCAGGTGCTGGTGCAGGCGCGCGAGCACCTGATCCGCAAAACCTTTGAGGCCATTGAGGGCGCGAAGAATGTGATCGTCCATTTTTATAATTCTACCTCCACCCTGCAGCGCAAGGTCGTGTTCAAAAAGGATATGGATGGGATCATTGAGATCGCTGCAAACGGCGCAAAGCTCATCAAGGAGCTTACGGATGAGATGTGTGCAAAGCATCCGGAGATTAATATTCGCTATGAGTATTCCCCGGAGAGCTTTTCCGGCACGGAGATGGATAATGCCGTGGCCATCTGCGAGCGGGTAATGGAGCTGCTCGACGCAACGCCGGAGAATAAGGTGATTTTGAACCTGCCCTCCACAGTTGAGGGCAGCACCCCGAACGGCTATGCCGATCAGATTGAATATTTCTGCAAGCACCTGAAAAACCGCGAGAGCGCCATCATCTCCCTGCACCCGCATAACGACCGCGGCACGGGAGTGGCGGCGGCAGAGCTCGGGCTTATGGCGGGGGCGGACCGTATTGAGGGCACGCTCTTCGGCAAC
>USBP01000060.1 GCA_900552985.1 uncultured Oscillospiraceae bacterium | reverse complement strand
TCGGGTAGCACGAGCCGGTCCGGATAAGGCGCAGGCAGCTCCTGCTCCGGCTCGTCAAGATAAGGGTTGAGCACCGGCGCGCCGCACAGCGCACACGCTTTGGCGCTGTCATCCAGCTCAACGCCGCAATTGACACAATAGGACATGATCAAACTCACCTCCGAAATTCGGGCGGAGCGCAGAGCTCACGCCCGATTGCTTTCAATTTTTACAGGTATGCCCATTTTTACAAGTCGAGTAAAAAACGAGCGCTCAATATCGCTTTCCCGATAAATATTGGCAAAGGTCAGCGCAAAAGTGTTTTGGAAGGAAACCGCCCCGCAGCGCGAGCCGCTGCGCCGCCCAGGCCCGGTCATGAGCACATAGCGCTCAATATAAGGCTCCATCTCCGCCGGCCCCTTGACAACACCGAGGTTGGAAATCAGCACGCTTGTCGCCTTCTCCCCTGTTATTTGAAAGGAAAGGCCAATAAAAAAATCCTTGATCGGCAGCGGCAAAAAGCGCATGAACAGATTGGTCTCGAGCTTTAGGTTGCTCGACATCATCGCGTTGAGCTCTTTGGGCGTGTTGATATAGCGCAGATAGAGAGAAACCTGCCGTACGATCTCTTCAAAGGTATACTCCCCCATGTTGGGGTCGATGCGCGCGGAATAACACAGGGAAAAATTGCGCAGCGTTTTTGTAGGGAAGGAGTTGCGCAGATTCACGGGGATCTGAACGCTGACATCCTCCAGCTTGCCCCTGCCCCTGTGCTCCTCCAGCTGCTTGTGATAGTGCACGTCCAGCAGCAGCGCCGCGATAAATTCCGTGATCGTCGCACCGTATTCCTTTGCCTTGGCCTTGAGCGTATCCACCGGCAGATATCCCGTCGTAATATTCACCATATGCGCCGGCATGCGCGTTCCCTTCGCATGGTAGGCAAACTTGCTCACCTTGTGCCGTGGGGAAGCCTTGGAGGTGGCAAAGCGCTGAAAGGGGTCGCTGATCTCATCCTTCGTCGGCGGCTCCGCCAGATCCAGCACGCTCTCCCCCGGCGGGATCACATGCCCCCGCAGCCGCAGGTATTGCGCCGCGATTGTGCTCAACAGCCGGGAAGCGCCATAGGCGTCGCTGAGCGCATGATAGAAATCGATGGAGATACGGTTTTCATGGTAATAAACCCGAAAGAGAAACCGATTATTTTCCTTCCAGTTCACACGGTGGCACGGGTTTTGGATATCTGGCTGAACCGGCGGAGCCGGGCTGTCATTTTGCTCCAGGTAATGCCAAAAGAAGCCCCTGCGCATCCGAACGTTAAAGCATGGGAAGCGCGGGAGCACCATCACAACAGCCTGCTCCAGCACTGCGGGATCAATCTTCTCCCGCAGCACGACGGAAAGGCGAAAAATATTGGACCATCTCTGCGTATTCTGGCCCGGAAAAATTTTGGCCGCATTATCAAGCCTGTACCATTCGCGCGGCTTAAACAGTCCTTTTGTCTGTGCCATAGCGGACACCTCGCAGCAAGAGATGCGTCGGCCTTATGCCAAACTGCTCAGGTATTTTTATCCACCTGATGAAATTGCTTGAGATTGCCGGATTTCTGCCGGCGGCGGGCAAGCTCCGCGGTCACGTCGGAAACGTCGATCCCTTCGTTCGCCATGAGCACCAGCAGATGGAAGAGCAGGTCGCCAATCTCTGCAACCGTATCCGCCTTCACGCCGTTTTTGGCGGCGATAATCGTCTCGCCGGATTCCTCCGCCACTTTTTTTAAGATCTTATCTGTACCCTTTTCAAAAAGATAGCAGGTGTAAGAGCCCTCCTGCGGATTGGCGCGGCGGTCAAGGATCACATTATATAATTCCTGAAAAACATCCTGCATCGGTTATTTTTCCTCCCAGATGGTTTTAAAAAAGCAGCTGTGACTGCCCGTGTGGCAGGCGGGGCCCGTCTGCTGCACGGTAATGAGAAGCGTATCGTCATCGCAATCCGCGCGGATGGAACGCACCCGCTGCGTGTGGCCGGAGGTTTCTCCCTTGTTCCAAAGCGTTTGACGCGACCGGCTATAGAACCAAGTATACCCTGTTTCCATTGTTTTGGCAAGGGATTCCCGGTTCATATAAGCGAGCATGAGCACCTCATTTGTGCCCTCTTCGATAATAACCGCCGGGATCAGCTCTGCTTTGACAAAATATTTTGATAAATCCAAAGAGAAAACTCCTTTCGGAAAAGATTGCAGAAGGCAGGCAAAAAAATTCAAAGCCTGAAACTGGCAGCATGGCCTTTTCTATGGATCACATACGGCTTTCTCGTTTCACAACAGCCCGAGGCTCCATATCTGAAATCAATCATCCGGCGTCTGCCGTCCGGATCGCCTCGCGCAGGGAAAGCGTCCCTTTATAAATTGACCGCCCGCAGATTGCGCCGTAAAGCCCGCAATCCCGTAGGGCCACAATATCGCCGAGGTTTGTCACGCCGCCGCTTGCGACGATATCGCATTTCACCGCCTGCCGGATACGGGTAAGCTGCTCAAGATTCGGCCCGGAGAGCATGCCGTCCCGCGCGATGTCCGTGCAGATCAGGCACTGCACGCCGGCCCCCTCCATGCGCTTTGCGAGCTCCACATCGCTGACCCGGCTCGTTTCCACCCAGCCCTCAGCGGCTACCATCCCGTCGCGCGCGTCAATGCCTACGGCAATCTGCGCGCCAAAAGCCGCCACAGCCTGCCGCACAAGCGAGGCGTCGCGCAGCGCAACAGAGCCGAGAATGACGCGTGCAATGCCATTTTCCAGATAAAAGGCAATATCCGCCATGGTGCGGATGCCGCCGCCGACCTCCACCTTCAGCCCGCTCGCCTGCGCAACCTCCAGAAAAATTCCAGTGTTTTTACGCTCGCCTGCAACTGCGCCGTCAAGATCGACCATGTGAACCCAGGAGGCGCCATCGGCCCGAAAGCGCTTAGCGGCCTCCAGAGCACTGTCGGCCACCTGCTCTGCAGTAGACATTTCTCCCTGATACAGCCGCACACAAGCCCCGTTTTTAATATCAATCGCGGGAAAAATCAGCATATGATAACCCCTTTTAAAGATTTCCGCATGCAGAAATGAAAGATCAGACGGCGAAACCCGGCCTGACGTCTGACCTCCGATTTCTGAAGCCTGCTACTCCAGCGTGCCCTTGGTGGAGAGCGTGCCTTTTCCGGTTTCCGCCACAGCCTGCCTCAGCGCGTGCGCCGCCGCTTTGAACAGCGCCTCGATCTGATGGTGGGAGTTGCCGCCGT
Source organism: uncultured Oscillospiraceae bacterium (assembly GCA_900552985.1). Taxonomy (GTDB): domain Bacteria; phylum Bacillota; class Clostridia; order Oscillospirales; family Acutalibacteraceae; genus Fimivicinus; species Fimivicinus intestinavium. The sequence goes on along the minus strand of USBP01000060.1, from coordinate 4,025 downwards.
AGTGCACATTCAGGTGTAGCGTAATTCCCGCGTTCATGGCAAAAGCGCGGAAAAATTCCCCGCACATGCAGGTGTCAAACCCGCCGACACGCTCCTCCGGGAAGCTCGCGTTGAAAACGAGATACGGCCGCCCGCTGACATCCACCGCCGCAGAGGCGAGCGTTTCATCCATCGGCAGCAGGAAGCTGCCGTACCGTGCAATACCGCTTTTATTGCCGAGCGCCTCGCAGAAAGCACGGCCCAGCACAATGCCCGTATCCTCAATCGTATGGTGGCAGTCCACTTGCAGATCGCCCTTGACGGTCACTTCCAGGCCGAAGCCCCCATGCACAGCAAAGGCCTCCAGCATATGGTCAAAAAAGCCGATGCCCGTTTCAATGGCGGCATTACCGCCATCCAGATTGAGCCGAATGGTAATGCACGTCTCCTTCGTGCTGCGCATCTGTTCAGAGGTCCGCATATTCACGCTCATCCTTTCTTCGCATAAAAGGCGCGGACGGCATCCGCCACCTTTTCATTTTCATGGTTGCGGCCAGCGGTCACACGCAGGTATTCGCCCATATGGCGCACGATGATCCCCTGCTTTTTCAGAGCGTCAAACAGCTCTTCCGCCCGCTCGCACTTTGCCCAGATAAAATTGGTCACAGGGCGCGCCGCCTCCACTTTACCGGGGAAATCGGCAGCAAGGGATTGAAACAGAGCGTAGAGTGATTCGCGCGATTCAATGAGCCGCTCGATATTATGCCTGAGCTGCTCAGGGTGAGAAAATGCCACGCTGCCCAGCGCCTGTGAAACAGAATTGACGTTATAAGGGGACTTCACGCTGCGGATCACGCGCGTGAGCATTTCATTCGCTACGGCGAAACCCAGCCGGATGCCGGCAAGGCCGATGGCCTTCGAGCAGGTGCGCAGGATGATGAGGTTCTCATACTGCGCGGCCTCGTGCAGCAGGGATTGATCCCAAAAATCCATGTACGCCTCGTCCAACACGACAAGCGCATCCGTCCCGCGGATGATTTCTCGGACTCCCTGCGCCGGCAGGCCCACCGAGGTAGGGTTGCAGGGATTGGAAAAGACGATCATTCGCACCCCCTCCCGCTTTGCTGTTTCGATCACCTGCTGCGGATCAATGGTGAAATCCGCATTTTTCTGCAGGGTGATGCACGGGCACTCGACGATGCTGGTGTAAAACCGGTACATCGAAAAATCCGGCGCGAGTGTGAGCACCCTGTCCCCCTTTTGCAGGAACGCATTCATAAGGATAGAGATCAGCTCATCCGAGCCGTCGCCCGCCGTCACCAGGTCGGGAGATATCCCGTAAAAGGCTGCAAACCGGGTGCACACCTCTTCAGCATATGGATCCGGGTAACGGTTGAGCGCCGCCCGGGCCAGAGCCTGGCCCATTTCAGCGCGTATCTCATCGGGAAAAGAAAGGTAGGATTCATTTGCATCCAGCCGGATGGGGTATTCCCCGCAAATCGGGTCGTAGGGGGTCAGCGCTTTGATTTTATCATTCAGGGCAAATGCCACGGTCAAAACCTCACTTTGATGGAATTTGCATGGGCGGTCAAGCCCTCTGTTTCCGCGAGCTTGACGATATCCTCCTTCGCCTCGCGCAGGGCGGATTCTGTGTAATAGATAAAGCTGGATTTTTTTACAAAGCTGTCCACGCCCAGCGGGGAGAAAAAGCGCGCCGTCCCGCTCGTGGGAAGAACGTGATTCGGGCCCGCGTAATAATCGCCCAGCGGCTCCGGCGAATAATTGCCGAGGAAGACGGAGCCCGCGTTGTCGATCCGGCCGATGTATTCCATGGGGTTTTCCACACACAGCTCCAAGTGCTCGGGCGCGAGATCGTTTGCAAAGCCGATGGCCTCCTCCAGCGTGCGGCAGACAATGATCGCACCGTAATCCCGCAGGGATTGCTCGATGATTTTCCGGCGGGGAAGTGAGCGCGCCTGCTCCCTGAGCGCCGCAGCCGTCTCCCTTGCGATGCGCTCGCTGGTGGTCAGCAGGATGGCGGAGGCCAGCACGTCGTGCTCCGCCTGGGACATAAGATCCGCCGCGAGGAAGGAGGGCTTCGCCGTTTCATCCGCAACGATCAAAATTTCGCTCGGCCCTGCGACCATATCGATATCCACCGTGCCGTAAAGCAGCCGTTTTGCCGTGGCAACGTAGATATTGCCCGGGCCCACAATCTTATCCACGCGCGGCACCGTCTCCGTGCCATAGGCCAGCGCCGCCACCGCCTGCGCGCCGCCCATAAGGTAAATACGATCCACGCCCGCGACCGCCGCGGCAGCGAGGATATCCGGGTTGGCGCTCCCATCCTTGGCCGGGGGCGTGACCATGATTAACTCCTCCACACCCGCGATCTTTGCCGGGATTGCATTCATCAGCACAGACGAAGGATACGCCGCCGTACCGCCCGGCACATAGAGGCCGACACGTTTGAGCCCCCGCACCCGCTGGCCGAGAATCACGCCGTTTCCCAGTGTATTGACAAAGCTCTGCCGCTTTTGCCGCTCGTGAAAATCACGGATATTGGCCGCCGACTGATAAAGCGCGTAAACAAACTTGGAATCGCAGGCTTCCAACGCTGCTTCCATTTCAGCGCGCTCAATGAGCGGCCGCTCCGGGATATGCCCGTCAAACTGGAGCGTATAATTCTCCACCGCACGGTCGCCGTTTTGCCGGACATTATCGAGAATCGCGGTCACGGCGGCAGTCACCTTGCGGTCAACCTCCCCGCTGCGCGCTTTCAACTGCCGGAGAAGCTTCTGCTCCGCCTGCCCGTCGGCACGGGTAATCGAAATCATTGCAATTCCTCCTTCGCCTGTTCCACCTGATCCAGAAATGTTTCAATTTCCTCACGGCGCAGCTTCATGCTCGCCATGTTGACAATCACGCGCGCGGAAACCGGCAAAATTTCCTCGATCACTTCCAGCCCGTTTTCCTTAAGAGTTGTGCCCGTTTCCACAATATCCACAATCGCATCCGACAGCCCCAGAAGCGGAGCAAGCTCGACAGAGCCCTCGATTTTGATGATCTGCACATCCATGCCCTTGGATTCAAAATAGGAGCGGGCAACCTTCGGATATTTGGTGGCGATGCGCTTGACATGATGGCCGCTGAAAAAATCCTGGCCTACCGGCCCCGCCAGTGCAAACCGGCAGCGGCCAAAGCCAAGGTCCGTCACCTCATAAAAGCTTGTGCCGTTCTCCACAATGGTGTCCTTCCCGACAATACCGATATCACACACACCGTGCTCGATGTAGGTGATTACATCCGCCGCCTTCGCCAGCACTACCTCATAGGGGCCGACAGGCAAAATCAGCCTTCTTCCCTTTTCAATCAGGGCAGTGCAGTCGAGCCCCATCTTTGTAAAGAGCTGCACGCTCATTTTCTCAAGCCGGCCCTTCGTCAGGGCAATGCGGATCGGCCTCATTGCACAGCGCCCCCCTTTGCACCGTTGATCGGGATGATCTCCACGCTCTCCTCCTTGACGATATCGAGCCTGCCGATTCCCTTTTGAGCTGCGTAATCGCGCGCCGCTTCGACGCAATCAAGCACGCAGTTTTCACACACAAGCCCCTGCGCATTGAGCGTGCGTGCATGGGAGAGCGCCCGCACCTCGCAGCCATCCAGTCCAAACACCAGCACGTCCGCCGCCTTTGGCGCGGCCACATCTCCACGGGCGCACATGGCGGAGGCCAGAGCATCCACCTCCACGCCGAAGCCAGTCGCCGGCATGGGGCTGCCAAACTCACCGAGCAGGCCGTCATACCGCCCGCCGGAGAGCACCGTAATCCCAGAGCCCTCAATATACCCCCGGAAGACAACGCCCGTATAATAATTTCCCCGGTGCACAAGGCCGAGATCAATATTCACCTTATGCCGCAGGCCAAGCTGCATCAACAGCCGGTAGATCTTTCGCAGATCATCCAGCGGCTCCCGCGCCGCAGGCTCCCCATACAGGGCGGCGGCTTCATCCAACACCTCTTCGCCGCCAAACAGGCGCGGCAGCC
>USBP01000059.1 GCA_900552985.1 uncultured Oscillospiraceae bacterium | reverse complement strand
CGCCATACAGGAGACGCTGCAGCGGCAGGGGTGGTAAGCCAAGCCCCGAACGCAATTGGATGGCCTTTCCCGCAAGCTCTCAGCCGCACGGTTCCGGCAGGAGGGCAGGCTCAAAAGGGTTGTATCCGCTTTTGCAGCAGAGGGCCACGGCTCACGTCCACTGCGATTTGATCTCTATAAATCCTTACGCCGTCCGCTCATTTCTGCGCCAGCTTCTGGAATACACTGACCAGCGTGGACGCTTCATTTTTCCCAAAGGAGAGCAGCTCCTCATAGTGATCCTTTTTATAGAAGGGGCCGAAATCATTATCCGGGATGATATATCCCACTGCGTCGTTCGCCATGCCGAACACAAGCAAATCCCCGGAGGAGATCATATCCTTCATCGGCGGCAGGCCAAATTCCTCGCCGGAATAGGAGCCGGAAGCGTGCATATTCGGCCCGTCAATTGCGAGCTCCGGGTTGAGCTCGCCCGGCATCAGTGCCACCTTGATCTGCCTGCCGATTTCGCAATAGCCAACCTCGGTGATTGCCAGCAAATCCCCGCGATCCTCTGTGGATTTCAGCACGGTATTGTCGATCAGACGCATCTTGCCGACGAGCTTGAAGACAAAGTTCGTCATCGGAAGCTTTACTTCCTGAAGGGTGATGTTGAGCAGCGGCTCCACCTCTGTTTCTTCCACCGGCGCCCAATCCTCGTACCACTTTGTATAGTTCGCCGGATCCTCCACCATTGCGAGCTCCTTATCCTCCTGCGCTTTATCATAAAGCACAGGATCCGCCAGGATCTGCTCTTCCGTCATGGTCATAGCGCTGACGAATTTGCCCATCTCCCAGCCCCAGCGCCGGGTCTGCTCATGGCGCGGTGTCACGCCGTCCGTAACAAGCTTTTCCATCTGAAGGCCATCGTCGCTGACACCGCGATTGACGCCGATCAGCCCGCCGATCGCCCCCTGGAAGAACATAAAGTTGTACCCTTCCTCGTTGATAATCTGCTCCATGTAGGCGGTATAATCGGAGGTCATGATATCGCCGGGGTTATTATCCGTAGTCAGCCCCGTCACCTCCGGGTGAGCGGATAGATTGACGATGCAGGTCGGCTTTGCATTCGCATCATCCGGAACAAAGCGCAGGCGGTAAACCTCCTCGATCATCGTCTGCGGCTCGCGCTTATCAGTAAAATAATTCTCCGCCTTTTTCACCGCATAAAACATCCGGCCGGGCTGCATGCTCTCGCAGGCCTCTCGGATGGAAGCGGCCGTTTTCTCAAACAGGGATTGCATAAAGGCCGGATCCCTGCCGGAGAAGGGCTCCTTCTCCGCCTTATTGGTGGTAAACACATTTTTCGCAATCGCCTTGGGCAGGGAGCACCAGATGCCCTGCGTGTCAATCTCACTATGTACATGCGTGGTAAGCACGTTAATACTCACGATATTCTGCTGCGCGGCATAATCCGCAAGCAGCGCGCGAATCTGGCGCACGTCTGCATTGGAAAGGCCGATGGATTCTATCACAGCAAAGGCAATCTTTCCCCTGCCGCTGTTATCATCCAGAACGATCGTGCGCACCTTCATATCATCAAACTTTTCATAGATCTCCTTTGCCGGGATGGTAAGATACCCGCCCATATAATAGGGCCGCTCGCCCAAGTCATCCGGCGTAAGGATTTTCTGTGAATAGCCGAGGCTCCACTTGGCCCCTTCGGCCGGCTCATCCAGGAACTGCGCATTGCCGGCGTAGAAATTCTCGCTTTTGTAATCCTCCTCATTGATCCAGTCCGGATTGTCGCACAGGCTGATAATCCCGATCAGCGCCGCAAACAAAATAATCACCGCGCCAATGATGCTTGCAAGCGTGATGCCTGTGATTTTCAACCCCTTGAATACCTTGTGTTTCATCATTCTCCTCCTCATCCAAGCAAATATATTCAACCCAATTTATGAATTTCATCCTTATTATAAAGACCCTTTTCCGCTTTGTCAAGCACGTCAGTGTGAAAACTGCACAAAAATAAAAACAAATAAAAATATATTTTGCCGAATACATCGGCCTCAGCATGCAAAAAATTTCCGAACAGGCTTTCTATTTTGCAGAAATATGCTATAATATGAATTTAGACGATATAAAACTGGAGGGCATAGAGAAATGGATGTAAAAATTCTGGAAAATGCACAGGAAATCGGGGCCGCAGCGGGCCGTATGTTTATCGAGCAGGTGCAGCAAAAGCCGGAAAGCGTTTTGGGCCTTGCAACCGGCTCCTCCCCGATCCCGACCTATCAATATATGGCGAAAGCGTATGCGGATGGGGATATCTCCTTCCGCCGAGTGACCACCTTTAATCTGGACGAATACTGCAATCTGCCTCGGGAGGATCAAAACAGCTATTATTCCTTTATGTTTGCAAACCTCTTCCGTCATACGGATATCGACCCGGCGCGCGTAAACTTCCTGGACGGCAACGCAGCAGACGACAAGGCGGAATGCGCGCAATATGAGGCGCGTATCCAGGCGGCGGGCGGCATCGATCTTCAGCTGCTCGGCATCGGCAATAACGGCCACATCGGCTTTAACGAGCCTGCGGAGGAATTCACCCACGCTACATATAAGGTGGCGCTCACAGAAAGCACTCTGGCCGCCAACAAGCGCTTCTTTCCGGATTCTGAGATGCCGCGTTACGCGCTGACCATGGGTATCGACAGCATCATGCAGGCAAAGCGGATCATTCTCATCGCCACAGGCGAGGCAAAGGCGCAGGCAGTTCACGATATGATTCGCGGCGAGGTTTCGCCGCACTGCCCCGCAAGCGTGCTGCAAAAGCATGGGGACGCGTATATTTTCCTCGATCCCGCAGCGGCGAGGCTGCTGTAAAACAACCATCCCCAAAAGCTTTATCGCCGCGCCGGGACGCAAACGGCCGGCGGCTGAAAAGGAGGTCATTATCATGCTCTTCCTCTGGTATCCCAAATGCTCCACCTGCCAAAAGGCAAAGCAATGGCTTGACGAACGCGGCGCCGCCTATGAGGCGCGGGATATCAAGCTGCAAAACCCAACGGAAGCGGAGCTGCGCGAATGGCTTCAACAAAGCGGCCTGCCCCTGAAACGCTTTTTTAACACCAGCGGGCTGGCCTACCGGGCATTGTCGCTGAAAGAAAAGCTTCCCGAGATGGGCGAGGAGGAGCAGCTCCGGCTGCTCGCAACGGATGGGATGCTCGTCAAACGGCCTATTCTGGTGGGCGACGGATTCGTGCTGCCCGGCTTCCGACCGGAGTTGTGGGAGACAATGCTTGAGATTGGCACATACTTCACAAATGACTGAACACAGCGGCAAAGAGAAAAATTCTCTTTGCCGCTGTTCGTATCACCTTAGACATGGAAGGGCAACCGTGGAAGCACGGCATCGTTATCCGCCGGCGGAGCGTCATACAGCACGCCGTCCTGAATTACATCCATGATCCGCAGAATCCCCTCTCTGTTTTTCAGGCGGCGGATCACAGGCTTCACCCGCTCCATAATCCGCCGGAAGGCCTGATAAACAGGGGTATCCGGCGTATAGGGCTCATCGCCTGCATAGATGTTGCGCACAATCTCTACAAAGAGATCCTTGAGCAGGATGGGCTTTACCTCCGGCGCGATATCACGGGAGACGCCCAGCAGGGCCGCAAGCCTGCCGACAGTCAGCTTTTGCAGCGCACGGCCCGCCAGCGTCAGCGGCACACGGAGCTTCAAAATGGTTTCCGCCTCCACGCTGAAGCCGCCCGCCAGGCGGGAAAGGCGCTGGATATCAAAGGCCATGGAATCAAAAATATCGTTGAGAAGCCGGTCAAAAACGGATTTTAGATATTCATCCACCGTCATGCCGTGCGTATCCCAGTCAAAGCGGTCGATATGGTCGCTCCTGACCTCCATGCGGTCGTCATACAGCGTGACGGTGCGGATCGCGCTCGCATAGCCGATCAGGGCGCTGGTGTTGATATCATAGATCGTGTTGCCCTTCTCTGTGGTTTTCACAGCGATATTCTGCATATGCGTGTGGCCGGTGAAAATAAACTGTACGCCCGCATCCGCCAGCAGGGTGGAGGTTTTTTCAAAATCCCCAAGCATATCGCGGCGGCTGAACAGCGGATAAATCGGGGAAGGCGGCAGTACCGGGTGGTGCGTCATCGCAATCACCTCGTCACCCGCCTCATGCGCAAGCCTGATCTGCTCCAAAATCCAGCTGAGGTGCTCCTCAAAATATCCGCAAAACGCGCGCCCGTCGCCATCATCGTTGAGGGCTAGCAAGCGCCAGCCGGGGGCAAGCTGCACCACATAGGAATGTGATTCTGCATGGAAGGCAATCGCCTCCTGCAGGCCGAAATCATGGTAAAGCGTAAGCAGCTCCTCCCGCGTGGTAGGCGTGGCGGGCGCTTCTGCATCCCCTTCATAGCGGACGGGATGATCGTTATAATCGTGCGTCGCTGTAATCAGGATCACCCGCTTGCCGCCCTCCTGCAGACGGCGTAGCTTCGGGATCAGGTCAAGGTGGCTCTCCTTCTCGCCGTTGCAGCTGACGTCGCCGGCGATGAGGATGGTATCGATATCGCTTTGCAGTAGCCAGTCAACGGCGGCGTCAATAATTGCTCCGGTTTCCGCCAGGCATTTTTGATCGCTCTGGCTGCGCCACTCATAGGCGGCGCCGGAGGTCCCCAACGAGGCTGCATAATGATGCAGATCCGTGATTAGATGAAATTTGAGCGGAGCTCCCATATAAAATCATACCCTTTCTTTCGCTTTCTTTTCACCGGCATACCGTACCGGCCTGGTTGTCGCCTGCGCCAGGAGCGTAGGGGTTAGCAGGATTTTCTGCACCGTCGCCTTTGCGCGGTTGTTCACTGCGTCAAGCAGCAGATGCGTAGCTGTTTCACCCATCCGCTGGCGATCCTGCCGGATGGTCGTCAATCGAATTTGCGCGAGAGAAGCATAGGAGATGCCGTCAAACCCGGCGATACAGAGCTCCTCCGGCACGGGAATCCCCGCCTCCTGCGCATATTGCAGCGCGCCCAGGGCAATGACATCGTTGCCGCAGAAAAACGCATCCGGCGGATGGGTACGCTTTGTCATAAAGTTTTTTGCCGCCTCATATCCGTTTTCACTGGTAAACGGGCCATGGCAGATCAAGCGGTTATCCGGCAGGAGCCCTGCCTCATGCAGAGCGCGGGAATAACCCTCCAGCCGCTGCAAATTGGAACGGGAATCCGGCAGCCCTCCCAGGAAAGCGATGCGCCTGCACCCACAATCCAGCAGATGGCGCGTAATCAAATAACCTCCATATTCATGATCCGTATCAACGCAGCTGACCACCCTGGAGCCGCTGTAGTGCAGCAGCACTGCGGGCAGCCCCAGGTTTTCATAAGCGATATCCTCGCCGGCATCCTGCGCCGGTTTGAGGATCACGCCATCCACCCGCTGCTCCCGCATGAGCTGGAGCTGGCGCTCCTGCGTGCGCGTCTCCCAATCCGTATTGGAAAGGATCGTTTGGTAGCCTGCCTTTTCCGCCGTATGGATCACCGCCAGTGCGATATCGGCAAAGAAGGGGTTAGAGATATCCGGCAAAATCAGGCCGATGGTTTTAGAACGCTGGTTGACCAGATTGCGCGCAATCCCGTTGGGCGAATAATTTAGCCGTTTGGCAACCTCCAGGATGCGCTGCGCCGTCTGAAAGCTGACGCCGCTGCTGCCGCTGAGCGCGCGGGAAACGCTTGCATAGGAGACGCCGGCCTCCCGCGCGATATCCTTAATGGTAACGCTCAATTTCTCACTCCTCTTCTGCTGTCTCCGGTAGATGCCTTAAAGCTGTTTCCCTGCTAAATAAACCAGTGGTTAAGACAAGTTGTACAGACAAAAGCCCCATTCTCTCCTCACGACTGTTCGAGCAGTGCCGCCGTATCCAGCAACACGATACGGTCCACGGGATAGGGGCACCTGTTGAGCAGGTTTGTGCTGTACTCTGTGGCAGCCGATTCAAACAGGCAATAGACAGCTCCGCCGTGCACGTAGATCTGCTCCAGCATAGGGGGCAGCGTCAGAGTTCTTGCAGCCTCCCCGAGCGCAATCTCCCCGCTTGCAGAGGGCTCATCATAGGCTGGGCAGTAGACATGAAGCCGGGAGTCATTTTTCCGACCATAGGAGCAACTGGCCAGCAGCACGGTCCGCTCCCCGGCCTTTACAAAGGCCACGCCCTGCGTCTGTGCCGGCAGCGCCATTAGCACAGCGGAATCCCCGCCCACCTGCGCCCGGTAGCCATAGAGGATCCCCTGTGCATCCTGCGCAAAGGTGCCCACCCACAGCAGGCCGTCATAGAAGGTGACGAGAGACGCGGTATTCAGCAGCCGGTTGGATGCGACCTCATACTCCACGCGCACGCTGCCCGCACCGGAAACAACTGCCTGCTGCAGCGTTTCGTAGGAAAAACCCTTGAGCGTTTTATCGCTGCTCTGGGCGATCCAGAGATACGTCCCGTCATAGGCGATACCGCCCACATGGTTGATATTGGGCAGCACCAGGGTGGTCAGATAGCTGCCGCGATCCTCCCCCACGTTGGATAAGACATAGACAACGGAGGGGTTTTTCTCCTCTGCGTCATAAGCGGTGATCAGCAGATAGTCCCCTGCCGGGCACATCCCCTGCGGCACCATATTCTCGCATGCCGTGCCGTCGATATCCGTATTTTCAAGCCCCGGCACGGCCGGCATATAGGCGGGCTCGTAATACGAGGCGAGATCCGGATACTTTTCTACCGCCTTAGAAAATGCCGCCTCATAGCGATAGCCCGTGCTGGTGGGCGTTCCGTCCGCCGGCGGGGCAAACCAGAGCACCACCTCGCAAATGAGAATGCACAAAAGCGTCAATACAGCGATCCATCTTTTCATTGCGATACCTCCTGTTTCATCGCGTATCAAAAGCCCGTCCATAGAAAAAAACAGATGGGTTAAAACCCGGCGGCCGGGCGCCCTTATGGCGTGATATAGCGCTCCAGCCATTCATCCAGCACGCGCATATATCTCTCCGGGCTGTGCGTCAAAGCGTTCCCGTGGTTGGCTCCCGGGAATGCGTGTTTTTCCCGCAGGCCATCGGGCGCCGCCTGATAGAGCCGCTCCATCATGGCAAAGGGCACAAACGTATCCGCCTCGCCATGCACAAAAAGGATCGGCGTGCGGCTCCGGGCGACTTGCTTTAGCGCGTCTGCCTGCCGGATATCATAGCAGCCATGCAGGCGGGCCGTCAGGTAAAAAACCGGCATCAGCGGCTCCCTTGGGAGATGG
>USBP01000058.1 GCA_900552985.1 uncultured Oscillospiraceae bacterium | reverse complement strand
AAGCCCTACGACGGGGATTTGGAAAAAGCGGCGGTAATAACCTGCAAGCCGAAGCAGCGCCTCGCGCGTGTCATCCACCCGGATCAAGGGGCCGTTGCAGGGGACTGTGCGGTGCACCATCGCGGCAGCCGCGCCCTCCGCGAAGGCCCTTTCCACAAAATCATGGCCGTCAAAGCGCTCCCCCTTGATCGCAACGAACAGGCATCCTGGCGTGATTTTCCTGCTGTCAATGCACACGCTGGAAATCTGTGCCTCTCCATGCGCTTCTCCCCGGCAGGCAAGCGCAATCTCATTGAGCTGTAGTGGCAGCATACGGTTTCTCTCCTCTCCCCTCAGGTTTGTTCTCGGCCTTCCCGTAAAATCTGTGCGACGACTTCCCGCTCATCGTAATGAATTTTTCCGGTCTTTAGAATCTGATAGGTCTCATGGCCCTTGCCGGCCAGCAGCACAAAATCCTCCTTCTGTGCAAGCCGCAGAGCAAGTCGGATGGCTTTTGTGCGATCCACCTCCACATACACGGGAATCTCTGCATCCTGCATCCCTTCCAGCACATCCCGGATGATTTGCTCAGGATCCTCAGAACGTGGATTGTCGGAGGTGACCACCGCCACGTCCGCCAGCTTTGCTGCTACTGCGCCCATCTTTGGGCGCTTGGTACGATCCCGATCTCCCCCGCAGCCAAACACGCAGATAATTCGGCCGCGGGCAATTTCCCGCAGGGAGGAGAGGATATTCTGCAATCCGTCGGGTGAATGCGCATAATCGATAATCACTGTATACTCCGTCCCCGTCGGGACGACCTCAATACGGCCCTTTACACCACCCGCAGCACGCAGCGCCGCAAGCGCCTGCTGAAACGACACGCCCGCTTTCATAGCGCACAGTAGCGCTCCCATGGAATTATAGACGGAAAACCGCCCCGGTATCCCCAGGTGCACCCGCCCGATCATACCGTTTCCGACCAGCTCATACTCCACACAATCCGGGCGGTCCTGCACATTCTTCGCGGTAAAATCAGCATCATCCCGCCGGATCGAAAAGGTGGTTACCGCGCAGTCCGTCCCTTCCGTCATGGCGGCGGCAGCCGGATCATCCAGATTGACCACCGCCTGCTTTGCCTGCTGGAACAGCTTATGCTTGGCAGCCAGATAGTTTTCAAATGTGCCATGGTAATCCAGGTGGTCCTGCGTCAGGTTGGTAAACAGCGCAATATCAAAATGCAGCCCCGCCACACGCTGCTGTGCAAGCGCCTGGGAGGACACCTCCATAACACAGTGTGTACAGCCCGCTCGCACCATCTTGTCAAACAGGGCGTTCAGTTCATAGGGATCCGGTGTAGTCAGCTGCGCGGGGAGCGCCTCATCCCCAACCATATTCTGTACTGTACCGATCAATCCCGTGCGGCATCCTGCATATTCCAGGATTTCTTTCATCAAAAAAGCCGAAGTCGTTTTGCCGTTCGTACCCGTAATCCCAATCAGGCGCAGCTGTTCGGCCGGGTTGCCAAAAAACGCTTCGCACATCAGGGCATACGCCGCCCGGCTATCCGGCACAAGCACCTGGCAGCCGAGCCCCGTATCCCGCTGCGCGATCACAGCCCGCGCTCCAGCCTCCACTGCCTGCGCTGCCAGCGTGTGCCCATCAAAATTTTTCCCCTGAATACAGACAAAGGCACAGCCTGCCCTCACCTTGCGGGAATCCTCCGTAACAAAGGTGATCTCCGGATCCTCAGCCGGCACATTTTGTGTGACTCTTTGCAGCAGCTCTGATAAGCGCATTGCCGCACCTCCATTTTATCAGGCGCCGGCAATCAAGCCTATGGGCCTGAATGCCTGACGTCTAAAATTGATCCTCTGGTTTAGTATACCATATTCCGGCGTTTCAATAAACCGCAGGTTTTCTCCACACAGCGCAGGAGGGACATATCCTACGCCAGATCATTGACATCTACATTGGATTTGAAGTAGATGGTAACAACTGTTCCCTCATCGACCTGCGAGCCCTCCGCCTCACTCTGTTTATAGGAGACTGATTCCCCCATCGTTAAAGAATTGCCAAAGATTTTGGGGTTCAGGCCATATTCCAGCGCCTTCTGATTGGCTTCCGATACGCTCAGGCCCGTCAAATCAGGAACGGTAACCTGCTTTTTCTCAGAGGTCTTATCCGTATACAGAACGACCACGCCGTTTTGGGGAATCAGTTGCCCCGCAGCAGGCATTTGACTGACCACCGTGCTGCCCTCGCCGACTGTTTTGACTGTGAATCCGCTGAGGGCTTCCCGCGCCTTGGCGAGAGAAAGCCCTGTTACAGACGGCGTTTCCTCACCGAGATCCGCCAGCTCCTGCGCCGTATACTGTGGATCAACATTGAGATAGTTCAGCGTTGCCTCCGCCACCTCTGCAGCGACCGGTGTCGCAATCTGGCCGCCGTTGATCTGCCCCACCGGTTCGTCAATGACGATCAGCATTGAAATCTTCGGATCGTTCGCAGGTGCAAAGCAGACAAAGGAGGCAACATATTTCCCCTCCTTTTTGCCGCCGCCAGCGAGCTTTTCAGAGGTGCCCGTCTTTCCGGCAAGACGGAAGCCTGCCACGTAGGCGTTTTTACCAGTGCCCTCGGAGACAACCTGCTCCATCATGTTGGCCACCGTAGCCGCGCTTTTCTCCGAAATGACCTGCCGCTTGACCGTGGGCTGCGTGGTGGAAATGGTATTCCCCTCCTCATCCAACACAGAAGAGACGATATAGGGCTGCATCAGCTTGCCGCCGTTTGCAATTGCATTGACTGCCGTCAGTATCTGAATGGCAGTTGCTTCAAAAGTTTGCCCGAAGGAGGTGCTCGCCAGCTCCACAATGCCGAGCTGATCTAACGTGTGATAGGAGCGCCCCTCGACCGGCGCCGTTTCACTGGGCAGATCAATGCCCGTTTTTTCCGTGAAGCCGAAAGCCTCAAAATATTTATAAAACTTCTCCGCGCCAAGCATCTGGCCAACCGTAATAAAGAACGGGTTGCAGGAGTTCATCAAGCCATGTGTAAAATCCTCCTTGCCATGGCCCGTGCGCTTATGGCAATGAATTTTGGTCCCCGCCACATTGATGACGCCTGTACAGGTGTAGGTAAAATCATCAGGCACTACATCCTCTTCTACAGCGGCAGATGCCGTAATCACCTTAAAAACAGACCCCGGCTCATAGGTATCCGTAATGGCACGGTTTCGCCATTGCGTATATTGTGCGTTGGTGAGTTCTTTATATTTTTCTTCAGGATCCAGAATCTTCTCAAGCTCCTGTGCGGTCTTTTCATCCGCGATGGTATGCGGATCGTTCGGGTCGAAATCCCCCTTGGTCGCCATGGCAAGGATCCCGCCCGTTTCCACATCCATCACGATCCCATAGGCGCTTTTGGCCTGCGCATTGACGCGCGCCTGATCGAGGCTTTTCTCCAGATAATACTGAATCACCTCATCAATCGTCAGCACCAGGGAATTTCCCTGCTTCGCGTCATATGTTGTCTCATACGGGGTGTCCATGCTGTCCATACCGGCATTTTTCGCCGTGAGAATTCGGCCCGGCGTACCGGCGAGCGTCTCGTCGTATTTTGCCTCCAAGCCCCAACGGCCTATGCCGTCGGTTCCCGTAAAGCCAAGCACAGTGGATGCCAGATGCCCATTCGGGTAATAGCGCTTCACATCCGGGTCGGTAAAGATAATCTCGGAATAATACGTATCCCTCTGTTCTGGCGGTATGGTGCTCTCGACAACCTGCTTGTGCTCTTTTTTGAGCTCTTGCTTTCTGCTTTCTTCCTCCTCGCGCGCTTTCTTCAACGCTGTGTCGTGGCGAGTGATAAAATCGCTGACTGCGTCCTTCATCTCCTTTTCAACCTGTTTTTTGACCACGACATAGCCATACTTCGATTGTTTTGCTTTTTCGAGGACATCCTCCTTCTCCATCTCCAAAACCTTTGCCAAGCCCTCGGAGAGCTCGTTGCGCACCTTGTCGTTCGGTATCTTAGAAGGGTTGATATATACGAGCCAGACATTGGCGCTCTGGGCGAGCACCTTTTTATTTCTATCGTAAATAATCCCGCGCTGAGGCTGGATCTCTGTATCGCTGAGCTGTTGGCTTTCTGCTTTCAGGCGGTATTCATCCCCCTGAATCAATTGAATACGCACAAGGCTGGCAACGTCCAGCCCAAAGCCACCGACCAGCAGTGCCGCCAATACGATGATCGAACGGCGCACCATATGGCGCGACGGTTTCTTATTCATAAAATATCCACCCTTTCACACTGCACAACCATGATATCGGCTTTTATCGAAACAGCGGTGGCCGCACCACCGCCGCACGGAACATCCGTTTCCGCACGGCGGAGGCCCAGCTCACCGCATCAGCTTCTGTCTGTGGCTCTCCGGCAACGGCTGCCGAAATCAACTGCCGCCTTATTCATAGGTATTTCCCTACTAAAAAAGATATGCCAAAAAATCTTTGAACACGGACCCTAAAGGCTGCTGCTCCTGCGCGCCGTTTTCCTGCTGTGCGGCACCCTCCTGTCCCGCCTGGTCCTTGCCGCCGGCAAGCAGCACCTCGTTATCCTGCGGGATATTGATATAAGCGGCGGGAGCGTCGCTTTTCACCATACCCAGCTTCTCCCGGGCATAGGCCTCTACCTTATCGAGCGAAAGCTTCGCGCTCAGCTCCATAGTCAACTGTGTGTTCTCGCTCTGAGCAATGGCCAGCTCATTTTCCTTCTGGCGGCAAGCATCGGTCAGCTCATCCTGCCGTACTTCGCTGTACAGCATTCCCCCTAAAAGGGATAGCAACAATCCGGAGACCAAAATCGTCTTCACCGTGCGGCGCAGGGAATCGACCCTTTCCCGCCTGCGCTGGGCAGGGTTTTTGCGCGGTTCTGGCACCCTGACAGGCCTCTGCGGCGATTTTTTCGGCCGGGCCGGTTCGCGTTGCGGCGCCGCTTGGGAGCGCTCAAAAAGTGCAAAATTATAGGCGCCGCCTGATATACGCTGTGCCATGGTTCAGTCTCCTTTCTAAACATAAAAATCAACTCTATGGTTGCAGCCCGTCCCGCTCCGCCGGGAGCTTTTCCACTGCGCGGAGCTTTGCGCTGCGGCTGCGCGGATTTTCTGCCAGTTCCTGCGCTGAGGGCTCCTTCATCTTAAAAGGAAGGCGCGCACGCGCCTTGTGACCGCAAACACAAACGGGAAACTCCGGCGGGCAGATGCACCCCTCGCACCAGGAGGCAAACCGCTTCTTGACAATTCGATCCTCCAAAGAATGGAAGGTGATAACCGCCAGCCTTCCGCCTGGATGCAGCGCTTCAAACATCACATCCAAACCAGCGGATAGCTTGTCCAGCTCACCGTTGACAGCGATGCGCAGCGCCTGAAAGGTCCGGCGGGCCGGATGCCCACCTTCGCGCCTCGCTGCGGCGGGGATAGACGCCTTCACGATCT
Organism: uncultured Oscillospiraceae bacterium; assembly: GCA_900552985.1. GTDB lineage: Bacteria > Bacillota > Clostridia > Oscillospirales > Acutalibacteraceae > Fimivicinus > Fimivicinus intestinavium. Next base: position 1,848 of record USBP01000058.1, on the reverse strand, counting down.
CTGCAAGCTGCAGCGTTGTGCGCACTGGCTCGCGCTCCCGCGAGCGGACAATATTGCGGGCAATATTGCGGGCATACCGTTCCTCCCCATATTCGCTCAGAAGGCGGCTGAGCGAACGCTCGTCCAGCGTGCTCACCAACTCCGCCGCCGTAACGCCCTGCTGGGACATACGCATATCCAACGGCGCATCCACATGGAAAGAGAAGCCGCGCTGCGCCGTATCCAACTGATGAGAGCTAACGCCCAAGTCAACAAGGATCCCATCCACATTGGAAATCCCCAACCGGTCAAGCACAAGGCCGAGCCGTGCGAAATTTTCCTGCACAACCGTCACCTGCGCCATGCAGCCGAGCCGATCCCGCAAAACGGAGATCGCATCGGGATCCTGATCGATGCAGATCAGCCGCCCCTTTTCTGACAGCCGTGCGGCAATTTCTGCGGAATGGCCACCGCCACCTGCCGTGCCATCCACATAGGTGCCATCCGGCCGAACCTGAAGCGCTTCCACCGCCTCAGCCAATAAAACGGGTTTATGGGAGAATTCCATACCGGAACAGCCTCTCTTTTATAAAGTCATCTCGTTTTGCTTTACCGCTCCAGGACATTTCCAAAATCATAGGAGACACCAAAGTCATCCTCGCCCTCCGGGAGCTCCAGCTGGCGGGTAAACTCCTCATACCAGGCGTCCGGATTCCAGATTTCCACTTTCCGGCCCGCACCGGAGATGATGCATGCGCTTTCCAGCTTGGCATAGCGTTTGAAAATGGATGGAATTGTAATACGCCCCTGCCTGTCCGCCTCAATATCGAAAGCGCTGCTCATCGTGCGGCGCTGCACCTCCCGCATCTTTTTATCAAACAGCGGAGCGTTAATCCGCTCGGATATCTGGCACCAGACCTCATCCGGGTAAAGCAGTAAGGCAGGCACATCGGGAGCAAAACAAAGCGTAAAGGAAGGGCCAAGCCGTTCCCGAAATTTAGCAGGGATGAACAGTCGGCTCTTGGCATCCAGATTATGCTCAAAAAAGCCCTTGAACTCCGCAGGCTTCTTTTCCTTCTGCACAGCCGGCCCGGCGGCTTCGGACTCCGCCGGTGCTTCCGATGCTGCCTTTGTAACGGCATCCTCTGCCGGAAGCTCTGCCATCTCTCTGCCCTCCCCAAAAAAGAATGTGGGTTTTTGCTCCTTTTAGCTACCCTTTTGCTCTTTTCCTCCCCACCTTATCGCTATTATACTAACTGCCTTCTGAAATTGCAAGCGTTCCGGCAAAAAAATATGCTTATTTGCAAAATAATATTTATTTTTTAGAAGCGCTGTGTATGTTAAAAAAGAGAGGCACAAGATCTTGTGCCTCCCAAAAGGGACCTATTGCAGTCCGCTGTGGTTTCCAGCGGACGCCCAACCGCAGAAGGGTCATCCGAATTCCCGTCTCAGCTTTACCACGGTAATTGTTCCCGCGCCCTCCACACTGACGGAGTTGGAATTGTAGGTGAGTGTAAATTCCGTAGGCACTGGAATCTCCAAAATCAGGCTGGCGGAGCCGTTGGCGCTCGCATTATCCACAGACGTCCGAAAATAAATGCCGTACTCCAGATGCGGCGCCCCATTGTAGGAAGGCGTAACCTGCATATAACCGGCTGTACGCAGGATTGCTGAAACGTGATAATTGATCTGATAATAACCCGGCATCAGAGCGATCCTTCTGGAATCATTCAGCACGATATTGCCAGTAGGATCGGCCGTCATTGTACCGAAAGGAATCTGCTCGCCATTGATGAGCTGAATCATAAAGGTCGCATAGCTGGCAAAAATATCCTCCGGCACGTTCCCCGGTTCTCCCTGCGGGCCGGG
>USBP01000057.1 GCA_900552985.1 uncultured Oscillospiraceae bacterium | reverse complement strand
CCGCGGGCGTAGTTGTCGGGCAGGCCCGTCAGGAAGCCCAGCGAACGGAACGAGCGAATCTCCTCGGTGTAGACGTCGAACACGCCGTCGTTATGCGTGGTGCGGAAGCGGAACTCCTCCTCCACCTTGTTGGAGAGGTGGTAGCCATAGGCCTCGCACGCCTCGCGCGTCATGCGGATCCCCCCGAAGGGATTGACGCCGCGGCGCAGCGGGCGGTCCGTCTGCAGGCCGACAATCAGCTCTTTCTCCTGATCGAGATAACCAGGATGATAGCTCGTCAGGGAGGAAACCGTCTCGGTATCCACATCCAGCACGCCTCCGAACTCCTGCTCCAGCTTCAGCAGATTGGAGAGCTTGTGATTAAGCTCCTGCGTGCGCTTTGTCGGCCCCGCAAGGAAGGCTTCGTCCCCCTCATAGGGCGTATAGTTTTTCTGGATAAAGTCGCGTACATTGATGCTCTCCTGCCACGCTCCGGGCTGAAAGCCCTCCCATGCATTCTGCTCCATTGCAAAAATCCCCTTTCTAACAAGCCTGCGCCACAAGCAAAAAGGGCAGCGTACAGCCTTCGCTATACACTGCCCAGACGGCCGGCAAAAATCAGGCGCTTCATTCCCCTGTGGTTGCTCCCACAATGATCCGTCAGTCATGAACGCCCTTTGGATTGTATCTCTAGCGTACCGTATGCGTGAAGAAAAGTCAAGAGACAATCACAGCTCTCCTGAATTTCAGAAAATTCCATAAACCCAGCCTGCACCATATTTCAAAAAACAGTCATTTTTTAGCCCGAGCCGCAAGCATGCAAGCTGTCAGCCGCCGTGCGCCCTAAGCTTCCTTATTTATGGTACTTTCCTCCGCTGCCAATCTCAAAGGCGCGGTAGAGCTGCTCGAGCAGCATCACGCGCGCAAGCTGGTGCGGGAAGGTCATCTGCGACATAGAAAGCTTCACCTGTGCACGCGCCTTCACCGCGTCAGAAAGGCCCCATGAGCCGCCAATGGCAAAGCAAACGCTGCTCACGCCCTCCACAGTGAGCCTTGCAAGCTCTGCGCTGAACTGGCCGGATGCTCGCTGCTTCCCCTCAATACACATAGCATACACATAAGCGCCAGAGGGGATACGCGATAAAATCCGTTCCCCCTCCTGTGCGAGTGCAGCCGCAAGCTGCGCATCCGACGCAGCCTCCGGCACGCGGGCGGGCGTCAGCTCCTCCACCTCCAGGCGGCAAAAGGCAGAGAGCCGCTTTTGATACTCTGCGCAAGCGTCCCGCAAATAGGGCTCTTTGAGCCTGCCGATGCAGATCAGCTTGACACGAAGCATCCTTCTCTACCTCCTCCATTTCAGAACGCCTGGCCGGAATACGCCCCTCCTGTGTGCTTTATTCTCATCAAAAAACCGTCGCGGGTGCGGAGCACACGGGCTCCGCCACATGCAGCAGATAATCCCGCCCCTCCCGTGCGCCACGCTCCTCCAGAGCTGCAACCGCTGTCTGGCGGGCAAGCTGCGGGATGTTATTCTCCCGGCTCAGGTGGGCCAGGCAGAAGCGCGTGGTACCCCGCTCCACAAGCTGCCCGAGCACACAGGAACATGCCTCATTGGAGAGATGCCCCCGATCCGAAAGGATCCGGCGCTTGAGCGGGTAAGGATAGGGCCCATTCTCCAACATACGCACATCGTGGTTTGATTCGAGCACCACCAGGTCACAGCCGGAAATCGCAGCCATTACCTCATCCGTCATCACGCCCATATCTGTGGCGACGGCCAACCGGCGCTCCCCCGGCAGTTCTATGACATAGCCAAAGCCCTCCCGGCAGTCGTGCGGAATCGAAAACGGCCGGACAAACAGGTTGCCAGCTTCCATCCCACTCTTTGGCACAACGCCGGCGGGAAACTTTCCATTCAGAATCTGCGCCTCTTCCAGCGCCTGCAACGTGCCCTCAGAGGCGTAAACGCTGATCTGATGGCGTGAGGCAAATACACGCAGCCCCTTGACATGATCGCTGTGCTCATGCGTAACAAAAATTGCGCAAAGCTGCGCCGGGTCAGCGTCGATCCGGCGCAGGGCGAGCTCCAGCTGCTTTGCAGACATCCCCGCATCGATCAAAATGCTGCTGCCGGAGGCCGCTATGTACATGCTGTTTCCGCTGCTGGAAGAAAACAGCGGGGAGAACCGCGCCATTCAACCACCTTGACCCTTTCACATGAAAAAAGGGCGCACACGCCCTTTCTTTTCCCTATTTTTGCCCACGGCAGGGCTCTCTCCATGCATCTGAAGCGCCTGCCCGTCAGATTAAACTGCTTTTTCTACCACTGCATCCGGATAATCCCGGCGCACGATATCCGCTCCCAGAGCAGAAAATTTTTCCACCACGTCCTCATAGCCGCGGTCAATATGCTGGATGTTTTCAATCTCCGTCGTCCCCTGCGCCGCAAGCCCGGCAATCAGCATCGCCGCTCCTGCGCGCAGATCGTCCGCCTTGACCGGCGCGCCCGTAAGTTCCCGCACGCCCTCGATGACGGCCACCTTGCCATCCACCTGCACATTCGCGCCCATGCGGGTTAGCTGTGCCACATAGCGGTAGCGGTTGTCTGAAACATTTTCAGAGACAATGCTCGTGCCATTTGCAATGGAAAGCAAAACGGACATCTGCGGCTGCATGTCGGTGGGGAACCCAGGGTGCGGCATGGTTTTAATATTGCACTTACTCAATTTTCCCACATAGCGAACCCGGATGGAATCATCATACTCCGTTACTTCCAAGCCGCATTCCTCCAGCTTGGCGGAAATAGATTCCAAATGCTTTGGAATCACATTTTTAACCAACACATCGCCCTTTGTCGCCCCGGCCGCCACCATGTAAGTGCCCGCCTCAATCTGATCGGGGATGATCGAATAGGTGCAGCCATGCATCTGTTCTACCCCGTGGATTTTAATGACATCCGTACCCGCACCGCGCACATCCGCGCCCATGGAGTTCAAAAAGTTCGCCAGATCGACAATATGCGGCTCCTTCGCGGCGTTCTCAATCACCGTCAGGCCGCGCGCTTTTGCAGCCGCCAGCATGATATTGACCGTAGCGCCGACAGAAACCACATCCATATAAATGGAACTGCCAATCAATTTTTCCGCGCGCACATTTACCATCGCGTTTTCAATGTTCACATCCGCACCAAGGAATTCAAAGCCCTTAATATGCTGATCGATCGGGCGAATGCCAAGATCACAGCCGCCGGGCATGGAAACGCGTGCCTGATGGTACCGGCCAAGCAGCGCGCCAATCAAATAGTAGGAAGCGCGCATGTGCTTCGTCAGCTCATCCGGCACGGTAAAGGAATGAACCGTGGAGGTATCAATTTCAAGGGTATGCTTATTGACGACGCGCACTACCGCGCCGATTTGCTTCAAGATCCGCACCATATAGGTAACATCGCTGATATTCGGTATATTTTCAATCCGGCACACATCATCCGCAAGGATTGTGGCAGGCAGAATGGCAACAACAGCATTTTTCGCCCCGCTGATGGAAACCTCTCCACGAAGCGGACGGCCTCCGTGAATGACGAATTTCTCCAATCGGCACACTCCCTTTTCACTTTTCGGTAAGCGCTGATAAAGTTCAGCATGCAAAACTCTCATTAAGAAAAAGCGCACGAACCGCCTTGGGCTCGAGGCTAAAAATACAAAAACAGCAACATGAATGCTTTCATCAGTGATTACCCAGACCTTTGCTATTATACCACCAAAGAGAGCGGATTAAAAGAGATTATCTGTACAATTTTTGACGCGGCCGCCGCATTGTCTTCAACAGGTTCTATAAAATAAATTCCATAAAAAAGCCGACAAACCGGATTTTTCACCCATCCTTTCAACCCGATTCTTCCCTTTTTCAGCTTCCATTATCGATGGCAAAAAACGTCCAAAAAAACGCCATGCTTTTTCAAAAAGTGTGCAATCTCCCTCATATTCCTTCACAACACAGAATCCTTATTTGCTATATTAAAAAATGGCTGCCTGGGAGTCACCCCGGCAGCCATTTTTAAATGACAAGCTTATTGCTCTACCGCATAGACGCTGACCTTTTTCCGGTCACGGCCCATGCGCTCAAATTTGACCTTGCCATCCACCATTGCAAACAGCGTATCGTCCGAACCACGGCCGACGTTGTTGCCGGGATGGATATGCGTGCCGCGCTGCTTGACGAGAATATTGCCCGCAAGGACAAACTGGCCATCCGCGCGCTTGACGCCGAGACGCTTCGACTCGGAATCACGGCCGTTACGGGTGGAGCCCATTCCCTTTTTATGTGCGAACAGCTGTAAGTTTATTTTAAGCATTTCGTACACCTCCGTATATCACTTTGATATTTTCAGGATAATCCTCTGCCAGGGAGGCCATGTGCAGCGCAAACCCCTTCAAAACCGTTTGCGCGCGTTGCGCCTCCTGCGGAGGAAGAACCAGCCTCATATGACCATCCGCTACCTCTACAGGCGTGTGAATCTGCATAACGTCCGTAATGGTGTTCGCCGTCATATAGGCCGCTGAGGAAACCGAGGCGCAGAGGAGATCCTCCCCCTCTTCGCCGCAGCCGGCGTGCCCATCCAGAGAAAACCCTCTGATAAAGCCCGCCTCAGAGAAAAAGCGCGCCGTTATCATTGCTTATGCGTTGATCGCGGCAATTTCAACCTTCGTATAAGGCTGGCGATGGCCCTTTTTGCGCTTTTCGTTTTTCTTGGGCTTGTAGGTGAAAACAACGATCTTTTTGGCCTTGCCGTTTTTAATAGCCTTGGCCGTTACCGTAGCGCCCTCCACATAAGGCGCGCCAACCTTGACGCCATCCTCTGCGCCGACCGCGATCACCTTGTCAAAGGTTACTTCTGCATCTGCCTCGACGTTGAGCTTCTCGATGAAAACGGTATCTCCCGCTTCCACCTTGTACTGCTTGCCGCCGGTCTCAATGATTGCGTACATGATGAAATCCTTCCTTTATTACGGTCTCGCTGCTCCCGGGCGGGGAAAAGCCCTCTTTCAGCGCTTTGCAGCGCCAGCCCGAAGCAAGCGGCGGAGAGTATTATATCACGGAGCGCAGGGGGTTGTCAAGCCAAGGGTGTAGCCGGAAACCGCTGCCGCGCGCAAGGCGGGCCATCCTCCCTCTCGGGAAGAAATGGGCCCGCGCCTGCATCACCCGCTCATTCTCTGCGAAACAGATGCGTACAAAATCAGTCTGGGTAGCCGTCCGGATTCTGGCTCTGCCAACGCCAGCTATCCTCGCACATCTCCTCAATGCCGCGCTCCGCCTTCCAGCCGAGCTCCTCTGCCGCTTTGGAGGGGTCGGAATAGCAGGTGGCGATATCCCCGGGGCGGCGCTCCACAATCTGGTACGGAATTTTGACGCCGGAGGCCTTCTCAAACGCGTGCACCACGTCGAGCACGCTATAGCCCGTTCCAGTGCCGAGATTGTAGATGTCAACGCCACCCTTCCCGGCGCGCTTTTCTACTGCTTTCACATGGCCGAGCGCAAGATCAACCACATGGATATAATCCCGCACACCCGTTCCATCCGGCGTGTCGTAATCATCTCCATATACCTGCAGCTGCGGGCGCTTGCCGATGGCGACCTGCGTAATATAGGGCATCAGGTTGTTCGGGATCCCGTTGGGATCCTCCCCGATACGGCCGCTCTTATGTGCGCCAATGGGATTGAAATAGCGCAGCAGGGTGATCCCCCACTCCGAGTCCGACTTGTAAAGATCCTGCAAAATCTGCTCGATCATCAGCTTTGTGGTGCCATAGGGGTTTGTCGTGCCGCCGGCCGGCATATCCTCGCGCAGGGGGGAGGGGTTGTTCATCCCATAGACCGTGGCGGAAGAGCTGAACACCATCTTTTTTACGCCCGCATCGCGCATCGCCTCGCACAGGGTCACTGTACCGCCAACGTTGTTTTCGTAGTATTCCAGCGGTTTTGCACAGGATTCTCCAACCGCCTTCAGGCCGGCGAAATGAATCACCGCGTCGATTTTCTCCTTTTGGAAGATCCGGTCAAGCCCCGCCCGATCGCGGATATCGCATTCATAAAAGCCGAATTCCTTCCCGCTGAGCTCGCCGATGCGGCGCAGGACCTCCCTCTTGCTGTTGTAAAAATTATCGAGTATAATAACATCATAGCCTGCCTTCAGCAGCTCAATGCAGGTGTGGCTGCCGATATAGCCGGCGCCGCCGGTAACCAGAATCGTCACGGTAAACTCCTCCTCAGGTTTCCAAAAATCGGGCGCGCTGTGTGCGCCTCCTTCGTTATTATACCGCAGGATTCCAAGAAAACAATAGGTAGTTTTACCGATCATAAGGGGAAAAGCGATGCATACCTTTGAGGAAATCAGAAAAAATCCCGAGATCAAAACGTATATTGAGCGCAGCAACGATGTGCTGGGCGCGGTGGGCTTCACGGAGCACGGCTTTGCCCATGCGCTGCGCACCTCCGACATTGCCGCCCACATCCTGCGGGAGCTTCAATATGACGCACGCACCTGCGAGCTCGCGCAAATCGCCGGCTATATGCATGATATCGGCAATCTCGTCAACCGCCATTCCCATGCGCACAGCGGCGCATGCCTGGCCTTCGAGATTTTGACACGGCTCGGCTTTTCTCCGGAGGAGACGGCGCAAATTGTATCCGCCATCGGCCACCACGACGAAAAAACAGCCGCCGCCGTCAGCCCGATTGCAGCTGCGCTGATTTTGGCAGATAAGAGCGACGTGCGCCGTTCGCGTGTGCGCAACAGGGAAACCGTCAGCTCAGATATCCACGACCGGGTAAACTTCGCAGTGGAAAAGGCGGAGTTAAAGATCGGCAAAGCCGAAAAAAACATTGTCTTAAAGCTGAAAATTGACACCAGCATCTGCGCTGTAATGGATTATTTTGAAATTTTTCTGGACCGCATGATGCTGTGCAAAAAATCAGCGGACTATCTGGGGTTGAAATTTGAGCTCCTGATTAACAATTCAAGGCTGCTGTAGCGCGGGCGGAAGGGGTTTTACCATGCAGGATTTAACAGATATTCATTTTGTACGGGAACTGCTTTCCCGTCATGGATTCACCTTCTCCAAAGCGCTTGGGCAGAATTTTTTGATTAACCCGTCCGTTTGCCCGCAGATGGCGCAGGCCTGCGGGGCGGATGGCGAGGGAGTCCTGGAGATTGGGCCAGGGATTGGCGTGCTCACGGCAGAGCTGGCCCGGCGTGCGCGCCGGGTGGTGGCCTTGGAGCTGGATAAGCGCCTTTTGCCCATCCTTTCTGAAACGCTTGCAAATTTTGACAATACAGAAATCCTTTTGCAGGATGTTTTACAGGCGGATTTGCACGCGCTGCTCCAAGCGCATTTTGCGGGAATGGAGGTCTCTGTCTGCGCCAATCTCCCCTATTACATTACCTCACCCGTGATTATGCGGCTGCTGGAAGAGCGCCTTCCCCTGCGCGCCATCACGGTGATGGTGCAAAAAGAGGCTGCCGAACGGCTATGCG
>USBP01000056.1 GCA_900552985.1 uncultured Oscillospiraceae bacterium | reverse complement strand
GGGAGGTCTGCAATCCGCCGGCGGAGCAAGGCTCTCTATTAGAATGTGTTGGGTTATAATAGCCGTAGTGATCGAACAAGGCAGGGAGAATAGCAAAGGGAGAAGGAGGAATCAGGTGGTTTCGTCTTCTTCCACATCAATTTCAAACAGATCCTGTAGCCGCTCTTCAAAAATATGGGCAATTTCGTTAAATTCGCCGTCATCCTCAATCGGATAGAGGAATGTTTCGCCGTTTTCCTCCGCTACTCTGACAATAATCAGCTCGCCATCATCCTCTAACAGCGCTGCGGAATCCTCATAGGAGGGCATCAGGGCGACATAGCGGTTTGTATCTGTCTCGATACGGTCCAGCTCCTCAAAAACATGCTCTGTGCCGTCATCATCAGTGACAGTGATGATATTGGGATTGTATGCGTCTTCCATTTATCTGGGCCACGCCTTTCTCTGCACATACTGTACCCTTATTGTAGCGTTTTATAGGCGGTTCGTCAACAAATTTTTGTGAGCCGGAAGGCGGGAAATCTTTGTAATTGTTTTTGGGCTGCTGCAGGAGCTGCTTTGCCTTAGATGGAAATCCTATCAGGGCGGAATCGAAATCTGTTAGAATAAAGAGATAAAAAATAAAAATAATTATTAAAAAAAGTGTTGACATTTTATATGAAGGTGCTATAATGAAGATGCAGAAAGGATATCAGAGAGATTGAAACAAGATCGATGTGAGTTCGGTCTGCGGGCGTCAGGCGGTGAGAAGCCGGGCGCTAATCTGAAAAGGGAGGCGGTTCCAATGTACAGTGAAGAGAAACCGGGTTGTTTCCTTGCCCGCCGCCTAGCTTGTGTAATTGCTTAAATCAATAGGGAAAAGCGGCAGGCCTGTTCAGAGCGGTTCATCACCACCAGAGAGAATCCCTTTCGCGCAGAGGCGGGCGTTAGCCACCCTCTAAAAAAGGAAGCAGGCAGGCATCAGGAAAGGTTTAAATGAGAAGAAACGGCTGATGCGGTGCAGGAAAGAGGCTTCCGTTGCAGTTAAAAAGTGAAATGTAGCAGTGCGGAAGAATATCAACCGGAAACGGTGTTGGTTCTGTTTGATGGAATGAAACGTAAATCCGTCAGGGAAGAAAAATAATAGGCTTGCAATATTCCAAAACAGATCGTTTTATGGTTTTTTATAAGAGATAGCGGCGTATAAAGGCGGCGGGCAACGATCCGGTGGAAAACGGCAAAGTGTGATAGGCAAGTATCATGGAAGAGAACTTTGGCGTTTAACGAAGAAAAGTAAATACGAAAACAGTGCGGTGCAAAGCAGACGAGTGGTTTGCTTTGCACCGTGTTTTATGTGAGGTTGATGTTTGCTTTACATTGGTGAAATTCCCTGCCGGCCGGCAGAAAAGGAGAGCACCAAAAAACAAACCAGATTGCTTTGGCTGCCGTCCAGGCGAAAAATAGAGATAACCTTCCGATCAGGCCAAAGAAAATGGATATTTGCCCGCTGCGTTTTTAGGGCACTATTTTGTCATCCGATTCGTTTGGCGTATTTTGTAAAAACAGCGAATAGCAGGATGCATGCAGCCATGCTGCTGATACCGAGGTAGAAACCCGGAAGCGTCATGCGAAAGCTTTTTAACAGGTCAATGCCGTCTAAATAAGGAAAAGTGTAATTCCAGATTCCAAACTGGATTCCAGTGGTGCCGCCAGCGGGAACCGCGAGGAATTCCAAGAGCTCCATGCCGGTGAGAAGCCCGAATCCGGTGAAGCCGCAGGCTATTCGTTTGCCGTTTTGCTGGAAGGGGTACCATATGGCGAATGTGACAGATGCAATCCCAAGGATAGCAAGGGGGTGCTGCAACACAATGGCGCCACGGATTTCCGCCACACCCTGATAACCGAACCATGGCAGGAGCATAGTGAGCAAAGAGGCTACAAAAACCAGAAAAAGGCCGGCCTGAAAACAGCGATAGCTCTTGATTTTTTTTGAAAAATGAGAGACCGATGCAGTTTCTTCTGCCTCTGGAAGGGGAAAGGGGGATTCTTCAGAATAGGAGAGATAATACGCTTTACAAGCCTCACACCCCTGCAAATGCGTTTCTACAATGTTTTGGCTGACCTCGCTTAGCGCTCCGTCCTTGTAGAGGGAGACGAGATCCTGGATCAGTGCACAGTCATATTTCATAGCCATAAACCTCCCGTAGCTTGGTTCTCAGTAAAAGCTTTCCCCGGTGGAAAAGCACCTTGGCGGAGCTGGTAGAAATGGAGAGGAGCGCCGCAATTTCTCCATAAGTCAGCTCTGAATAAATCCGATAAAGCAGCACCTCCTTCATATGATCCGGCATGGTATCTATTATGAGCAGAGCGTTTTGCAACATTTCCTGTTGCGCAAAATTCTCCTCTAATGAGGGCTGGAAGGCGTCTGCCGCAGGTGCGGCGGGAATTGCCTCCAGAGAGAGCGGGGGGATTTTTTTCTTGCGCAGCATGGCGTAGAAACAGTTTTTTGAAATTTGGATAAGCCAGGTTTTCACATTGCATCGGCCTTCAAATTGCGGCAGGGATAGATATGCCTGATAGAAGGTTTCCTGCGTAAGCTCTTCGGCAAGCGACTCCTGATAATGACACAGCCTCAGGAGAAATCGATAGATATCCGTATAATGGCGCTGGAAAATCGCTTCAAACTGCTCCACGGCTGTATCCTCCTCTCTGGCCCTTTTAATAGATTAGTTGCGCTTTTTAAGGAATGGTTACAGCCTGTTTCCTGCATTTACATGCTGCATGGAAGCGCGCGATTGTAACCGGCCGGAAGGATACACGCCGCCGCTTATAACAGAGGGCGCGCCGGGCTTTTCGCAGCGCGCCCTCTAATATTTGTATTTTTGAATGCAGCTTTGCGAACGGCTTTCGCTTCACAGCGCCTGAGAGCCCGGCCTTAACCGCCATCGTTTTGCAGGATCTTCCGCGCTTTTTCCCGTAGCATGCTCTTAAGCTTTGACGGCGCCTGCACCGTAGCCCGGTCTCCATACTGCATCAGCCAGGCGATTAAGCCGTCGCTCAATTTTGCATCAAATTTGACCAGAAATGCGTCGTCGCCCGCTGTGCGCAGCAGGGCGGTGGTTCCAAAGCGATCCAGAATCTCCTCAATCAGATCGCGCCTGCACCGCAGCTCAATGGTTTCCGTTTCACCGGAGAACATGTGGAAGAGCTGGTTCGCGTAATCCGCTGCATCAAAGAAATCCGTATACTCGCTGACCTCTCGGAAATCCCGCACAGGGGCGCCGGTGATCTCTGCCTGATGCATCCGGTCCAGACGCGCATGCATCAGGTTATCATATTTCGGATTGTTGCAGACGAGGTAATAATGCCCGTCCGACCAGATCAGCGCATAGGGATTCACGAGAAATTCGCGCTCCTGTGTTTCTACCTGCATTTGAGCGGACAGAACACGGCGTACATAGCGGAAGCGTACCTGTCTACCCGTCTGGATGGCTCGATCCAGAATTTCAATGGTGTAATAAATTTCCTCATTGGCACATTTAACGCGGCTGTCCATATAAATCTGCCCGTCCAGCTTGGAGGCTTGGGCCTGGCTGGCAAGATACTCCAGCTTGCGTACCAGCTGCTCCGTCTTTTTGGGGGTAATAAAGGCGGCGGATTGCACCGCGTCAATCAAGAGGCGGAGCTCTGCTGTTTCAAACGGACGTGAAGCGAGAAAGTAGCCGGATTTCGGCGCACGGGTGTGCAAAATATCCAGCCCAAAGCGCTTAAGCAGCGCAATATCCCCATAGATTGATTTGCGCTGGGCGCTCACGCCCTGCCGCTCCAGCTCCAGGCAAAGTGCTTCGGCGGATAAAGGGTGCTCTTCATCTGTTTGTTCCCAAAAGATTTTTAGAAGATATAGCGGTTTCAGCTTTGCGTCTGCGCTCCCGGCCAAGGCGCTCCCTCCTTCCCGATCTGCTGATTCGGAATATATGCATTGCATGGAAAACGGCCGGCGCAAAAAAGCCGGCCGTTTCTCAATAGGTCATTTTTGCGTTGAGCTCACGCAGGGTGTTTTCCTCCAGCTTTATGATCGCACGGTCATAGGTCATAATTCCGTTGACCTCGTTCTCCACATCGCTGACCTGCGTATACACGGTGGCGCTTAAGCCTTTGGGGATGAGTGGGATGACCTGCTTTTCCAGCAGGCGGCGGTAGGCCTTGGTCAGCTTTTCCTCATTGGCAAACATACGGTAGCCGAAGCATTTTTTGCGATCCCAGACGTGGCCGTCTATGATCCTGCTGTAGCCGCCGAATTCCGTCAGTGCAAAGGGGCGGTCATCCAGCTTCGGCAGACGGACGGGCAGAACATATTTGTGCATGCTGTTGAGCTCACCGCCACCCTGATCGTACCAGCCGCTGGCATGGTCTACAATCCGGCTTGGGTCGCGCTGCTTGACCTCATCGCCAATCTGCCTTGCGTCGAATTGGCCCCAGCCCTCATTGAAGGGCACCCAGCAATAAATCGAGGGGAAGCACTCCAGCGCGTCGATCATCTCAAACAGCTCGCGGCGGTAATCCTCCCGCGCTTTTTTTTCACCGCGGCTGAAGCGCTTGTAATCATCATCCTTTATTTTGATGCCAAGGTTTGGGAGCACGCCCGCCGTCCAATCCCCGATATAGGCGCCGCCGCTGATCATATCCTGCCAGACGAGCATTCCAAGCCGGTCGCAGTGATAATACCAGCGCGCAGGCTCCACCTTGATGTGCTTGCGCAGCATATTAAAGCCCAGCCGCTTTGCGGTTTCAATATCATAGATCATCGCCTCATCCGTGGGCGGCGTCAGCAGGCTTTCACACCAATAGCCCTGGTCGAGCAGGCCGCGCTGGAAATAGGGCCTGTTGTTGAGCATCAGGCGCGGGATGCCCTGCGCATCCTTCCCGATGCTGCATTTTCTCATGCCGACGTAGGTGCGCACTGTGTCGCAAACCCGGCCGTCGACGGAAAGCTCCAGCTGGATGTCGTAGAGAAACGGGTCTTCCGGGCTCCAGAGCTTTGCATCCGGGAGCTCAATTTCCGCAACTGTGGAGATCTCCTTGCTGACAATTTGACGCTCGCCGTCAAAAACGCTGATTTTCAGCTGACAGCCTTCCTCGCGGGAGAGCTTGGTGCGCAGGGTGAACAATCCGCGGTCAATATCCGGCGTCGCCTTGGCCTTCTGGATATGGCAGGGATCTACGGCTTCCGCCCATACGGTCTGCCAGATGCCGGAGGTAGCCGTATACCAGAATCCATGCGTTTTGAGCACCTGTTTGCCGCGTTGCTGCCAGCCCTCGTCCGTAGGGTCATAGACGCAGATGGTCAGCTCGTTATCGCGCGCGTGAAGGAATGCTGTGATATCAAAGTAAAAGGGGCAGTAGCCGCCGGTGTGCGTGCCGGCCAGCTGGCCGTTGACCCACACCTTGCACTGCCAATCCACCGCGCCGAAATGCAGCAGGACCTGTTTTCCCTGGAACGCCTCATCCAGTGTGAAGGTGCGGTGATACCAGAGCCGTTCATCCGGCTGAAGGGGCCGCCCCACTCCGGAAAGAGCACTTTCGATGCAGTACGGCACCAGGATCGTTCCGTCATAAGCGCTGGGGCATTGCGCGCCGCTCGGCGTGATCGCATAATCATAAAGGCCGTTGAGATTCATCCATCCCTCCCGCACGAGCTGCGGGCGCGGGTATTCCGGCAAAACGTGGGCTGCATTGACATCCGCTGCGAAACGGGTGCGGATTTTTTCCATGTGATCCCCCTCCATGGCAGATAAAATTCAAATCTATTCCTAATTTTAATCGGAATTCCCCGGTTTGTCTATGCATTTTAGCAAAAATAAACGGGGAGACGAAAAAAAGAGATTGCGATACGTGAAAAAATCTGATATACTAAATCGCGTTAGAACACGATTCCGTTAAAATGAGAAAATATGCGGGTATGGCGGAATTGGCAGACGCGCAAGATTTAGGATCTTGTATCGCAGGATGTGCAGGTTCGACCCCTGTTACCCGCACCACGTCGGAGCAAAGTCCGCTTTGCTCCGACGTATTTTATTTTTTATAAAAAATATGTCGTTCGCCCGCTCCCTTGCTCCTACTTCTCCGCAAAAAGGCCTGCTCCCGCCGCCTGTTCACCATATTGGGAGGCTGTCCTATGTTGTTTTACAAATGACCTTCAAGAGGCTGGAAATCAGCCCGGAAAAAGAAGATATGTTTATACTTTCCGAATGGTGATAGAATGATATATAATAATTCGGTAGGAGTGGTTTGAGATGGGAATGATTTTACTTGCTGTAATTATCGTGTTTGCCGTGTATTCTATAAAGAAAAAGCAATATGAAAAAACAGAATATTATCGTCAAACCAAAAATTCATATAGAAGTGTTCGATTTGATAAAGGGCTCTTAGGAGAGTTTTATACATACAAATACTTAAAATCGCTTGATGGATATAAAAAATTTTTATTTAATGTCTATCTACCGAAAGAAAACGGAGATACCACAGAAATAGATGTCATTCTTTTGCATGAATCTGGTCTTTATATATTTGAATCTAAGAATTATAGCGGCTGGATTTTTGGTACAGAAACACAACAATATTGGACGCAGACTTTGCCTATTGGAAGGGGAAAAACAAAAAAATCCCAATTTTTTAATCCAATCATTCAAAACAAAGTGCATTTAAAATGGCTTCAACAATTTCTTGAATATGAACGGCAGCTACCTTTTTATTCATACATAATATTTAGTGATCGCTGCACTTTGAAAGATATTACACTAACCAGTGGAAGTCATTTTGTTATCAACCGATACAATGTCCTTTCGGCGGTCCAAAGTAATTCTACTAATGTTGGGATACAGTTGACCCCTAAAGAAATTGATAACTTATACGAAAAACTATATCCTCTTACTCAAACGGATGAAGCTACAAAATTGGCACATATTGAAAATATTCAGAGGAAACAGCAAACTATTACAAACATAGAAGGCGTACGTTGCCCACGTTGCGGAGGTATACTCGTAATCCGAACCGCCACGAAAGGCAATCATCGAGGCAAAAGATTCTTAGGCTGCTCTAATTATCCGAAGTGCAAATATATTGAAAACATATCAGAAGACGAGAATTAGGGAAATTAGAATTATGCTTTTATACTGAAACCGGAACGGAGGACTGCCCGCCGCATGCGAGCAGATGGAGGCAGTTTGAGCGAAAGGAGCGTTATGCGATGAAAGTGCTGTTAGTCAATGGCAGCCAGAATCAAATATGCCTGCCCCCAATCAAAAGGGCTGCACAAATCGCGCGTTGGAGGAGATTGCTAGAACCCTTGCGGAGGAAGGCATGAGCAGCGAGATCTTTTGGGTGGGCAAAAAGCCGATCAGCGGCTGCATTGCCTGCCACCGGTGTGAGGAGCTGGGCGCCTGTGTGTTTCAGGATGTGCTGGTTCCTTTCATGGAGAAAGCCCGAGAGGCGGATGGCTTTATTTTTGGCAGCCCTGTCCATTATGCCGCTGCAGGCGGCGCGATCACCTCGCTGTTGGATCGCGCCTGTTTTTCTGACCTGATG
>USBP01000055.1 GCA_900552985.1 uncultured Oscillospiraceae bacterium | reverse complement strand
ATCCGGCCCGGCGGTGTTTCCCGTTGCGGTGCGCATGGTGTGGGAAACGGCCAGGCGCGTGCATATTCCGGTGATTGGGATGGGCGGTATCGCCACTTGGGAGGACGCGGTGGAGATGCTGCTCGCAGGTGCGTCAGCCATCCAGATCGGCACCGCCATGTTTGCAGATGCGTTTGCCCCCCTCAAGGTGATAGAGGGGCTGGAACGCTATCTGGAGGAAAATCGGATACAATCTGTCACAGAGCTGACGGGGAAGGTTGAGATATGGTAGAGCAGGAACAGGCCCGGCTGATTGTTGTGCGCCACTGCGAGGCGATGGGCAACCATCTGCGTATTTTTCAAGGCAGCACGGATTGCGACATTACGGAGAACGGCGCACGCCAGTTGGATGCGTTGGCCGAGCGAATGCGGGAATTTCCGTTTCAGGCCGCCTATTCCAGCCCACTATTGCGCGCTTATAAAACGGCGCAGGCCGCCAACCGCTATTATGGCCTTCCGATCACGACGGATGACCGTCTGGCAGAGATTCACGGCGGCTGCTGGGAGGGGAAAAAGTGGGCGGATTTCCCCTCGCTCTACCCGGAGGATAGCTATGCCTGGAACAACGAGCCTTGGCGCTTCCATCCGGAGGGAGGGGAGGCGATGCGGGAGGTATATGACCGTGTCTGGGCGGTGGTCACAGAGATTGCTGCCCACCATTTTGGCCAGTCTGTTCTGGTGGCTTCCCACGGCTGCGCCATCCGCAATCTCCTTTGCCGCGCACACGGCTGGGAAATCGAGCGGCTCAATGATGTGGAATGGTGCGATAACACGGCAATCAGTATAATCGCCTTTGACCGGGAGCTACATCCGCACATTCTGCTGGAGAATGACAGCTCCCACCTGACAGAGCAGCTCTCTACCTTTGCAAAACAGAGCTGGTGGCGCAGGGAAAACCGCGAGGCAATGCAGTTTGAGTAAAAAGGGGCCGGTAGAATGGTGGTTCTGGCTGTGGATTATGGGGATGTACGCACAGGGGTTGCGGTATGCGATCATATGGAGCTTTTGGCCTCTCCCGTCGCCGTATTCCGTGAAACGTATGCGCCGAAACTGGCAGGCCTGATTCTCAATGCGGCGCAGCAGCATGGCGCGGCGGAGATCGTGCTTGGCCTGCCGCGCAATATGGATGGCAGCGAGGGGCCGCGTGCAGAAAAATGCCGGGATTTCGCCGCACTTTTGGAGCAAACTTGCGGGGTACCCGTCCGTTTGTGGGATGAGAGGCTTACTACTGTGCGGGCCCATCAGGCGCTGAATCAGACCAATACGCGCGGTAAAAAGCGCAAGGCTGTGGTGGATGCAGTGGCCGCGGTTATGATTTTGCAGGATTATATTGATTATAGAAAAACGCACGCTTCGTCAGATTAGTGACGGCGTGCGCTTTCTTTTTTTCTTTTGGATGATTTTCCGAATAATTCGATGAGCCCGACGATTAACAGAAACCCTCCGAATAGTTTCCCGAGCCATTCGTTTTTCAGTATCCCGGCCAACCAGGTGCCAAGGCCAACGCCGGCCAGCCCGCCCAACGCCATTGGAATCACGTTTTTCCAATCGATCAAATTTTTCTTCCAGTTCATTAAAATAGAAACCAGCGCACAGGGGAGGAAAAACAGAAGGTTGATTCCCTGCGCCCTGAGCTGCGGCATATGCATGCCAAGCGTGAGATAGAGCACCAGCACGCCGCCTCCGCCCAGCCCAAGCGCCCCGGCAATTGCGGAAAAAAGGCCTGCGATCTGATCTATCCAGTTCATCGCATCACCATCCTGACGCCTGCCCAGAGCATGAAAATGCCAAAGATGCGCCGCAGCCATTTTTCCGGAATGCGCGGCAAAAGCAGAGAGCCGGCAACGGCCCCAATTACGGCTACGGGATAGTAAGGAAGCGCCTGCGAAAGGGTGACTTTTCCCGATGTGATATAAAGCGCTGCACTGAGCAGGGAAAGCGGGAAAATGACGGCAATGGAGCTCGCGTGCGATTGCGTCTGGTTCAGCCCGGATTTTTGCAGCAGCGGCACGGCCAGCATACCGCCGCCCGCACCCAGCATGCTGTTGACAATCCCCACTGCGAAACCGCCCAGAGCAGTGTGCCATTTTTTCATCATAATAAAGCCTCCATATATGAGCGATAAGCTTATTGTGCCTTTTGAGAGGGCAAATTACTCCTGAATGAGGAAAATGGAGGCGTGAATCGGTGTTAGCCGGTTTGGAAGGCTGCTCTCCTGCCAAGCGGATCGTTAGTGCTTTTTCCTCCATTTGAGCAGCAGGGCAGAGTTTAAGATGACGAGCACGGAGCCCGCGTTGTGCACCAGCGCGCCGACAACGGGGTTTAAAATTCCGGTCATTGCCAGAAGAATTGCCACGAAATTCAGGAGCATGGAAAAGCTCAAATTGCATTTGATGGTAGCCATCATCCGCTTGGAAAGGGATAATAGATGAGGAAGCTCGCGAATATCATCACTCACAAGCGTGATGTCTGCAGCATCCACTGTGATATCGCTGCCGATGCCACCCATTGCGATGCCTACAAAGGCTTTTTTCAGTGCGGGTGCGTCGTTCATTCCATCCCCAATCATGCAAACGCGGTTACCTGCCCTTTGACAGGTATCGATCCAACTGAGCTTCCTCTCCGGCAGGCAGCCTGCGTGCACTTCACTGATGCCGAGCTGCTCTGCAATATGGCGCGCAGCGTTTTCATGATCTCCGGTCAGCAGGACGGGCTCACGTCCTGTCCGCTTGATGGCGGCGAGCATTTGGGAAGCGTCAGGGCGCAACGTATCCGAAAGCGCCAAAAAACCGGCTGCTTTCTGATCAACAGCCAGATAGATGACAGTGCTCCCTTGTGCCAGAGAGCGCCTAGTAGCGTTGAGGTCATTGAGCGAAAAGGGGATTTTTTCCTCCTGCATCAATGTAAGGTTGCCTGCCAATATTGCATGCCCCTCTACGAGTGCCTTGACGCCGCGACCTGGCAGCATCTGAAACTGTTCTGCCTGCGGCAACGGCTGTAGACCCGCAGATCTGGCGCTTTCGGCAACTGCTTTGCCCAGCGGATGCTCGGAAAGGGCTTCAGCACCCGCCGCGAGGCGTAGCAACCACTCCTTGGAAAACTCCTGTGAGAGGCAGTGAATTTCCGTCACCTCCGGCTTGCCATAGGTAAGCGTCCCCGTTTTATCGAATGCGATTTTGGAAACGGCCGCCAGACGCTCCAATGCGTCGCCTTCCCGCACCAAAAAGCCATGCTTTGTGGCATTGCCGGTGGCGGCTATAATTGCCGTGGGCGTGGCAAGCACCAGCGCGCAGGGGCAAAAGACAACCAGTATCGTTACCGCGCGAAGGATCTCCCCTGTTATTAGCCAAGTCAAAGCGGCAGCGCTCAGTGCAATCACAACAATCCAGGTGGCCCACCGATCCGCGATGCCAACAATTTTTGCCTTACCGGCATCGGCGGATTGCACCAGGCGGATCATACGCTGAATGGAACTGTCCTCCCCAACTTTAGAAGCTTTCATGAGAAACGCTCCAAACTGGTTGACTGTGCCACTAAAAACAGGTGCCCCAGGCCCTTTATCCACCGGTATGGCTTCTCCGGTCATAACCGCTTGATTAATGGAGGTTTCCCCGGAGATGATTTCGCCATCTACCGGGATAGTCTCGCCGGGCAGGACGCGCAGTGTGTCGCCCACCAGCACACGCTCCGCGGGGATCATTTCCTCTGTGCTGCCGCGCAGCCTGCGTGCAGTTTGAGGCGTCAGGCGCACCAGCTTTTCAATGCCGGCCCGTGCTCTCGCAACCGTCAAATCCTCCAACAGGGCGCCAAGCTGCATGATGAAAGCAATTTCACCTGCTGCAAAATCTTCCCCGATCAGAACGGAAGCAATTAACGCAATAGAAACCAGCACATCCGCCTTGATATCAAAGGCAGTGATCAGACCAATGGTAGCCTCCAAAAGGATCGGAATCCCACACAGGAGGATTGCGACCCATGCGATATCGAACGGAAGTGTAAACAGATTGAGTAAGCTGAGAATTAACGAGATGCCGGAAATGGACAGAAGGGCAATTTCCTTCTTGATGCCGCCCCACTCCAAAAGTTGCTCTACCTTTTTCATTGGTTATATCGCCCTTTCTATACCTATAGGGGTATATGTATATAATACAGGCAGATGAATTCACTGTCAAGAAAAAAACAGTCGTAACGAATGGATGGTTGGCATAAAAATAGGGGGAATTGTATCACTGCATAAGAATCAGCAGCTTACAGGGTTGTTTCCAGTGGCATCCCTGCCCGAAGAGAATGCTTGGCCGGGCCGTAAAGAAACACCGGCTTCCTGCACGCGCATGCTCATTTCATGTTGGAAAACCGCTCTACAGCTTTTGTAAAGCTTTCAATGGTTTTATCGGCGTCGCCATGCTCAATGCCATCACGTACGCAGTGCTTGATATGCCCCTCCAGAACGACCTGACCAACCCGATGCAGCGCGGATTTTGCAGCATTGATTTGAGAAAGCACATCCTCGCAGGGAATATCCTCATCTACCATCCGATCGATCGCCTGCACCTGCCCGATGATTTTTTTCAGCCGGCGATGCAGATTCTCCGCATCCATGCATTGTTTCATGATAGTGCCTCCCTAAATGACAAATTATATGCTATTTCCACAATAAAAGCATTTCCCCATCCAGATGTCTTGATGAAGCCTTGGCATGCAGGTTTTGCGGCCCCTGTTTAGCTGAATGAGGTTTCCAGACGGCCTTTTTCCTGTTCGCAAATAATGGATACCCAGCAGAATAGCGCCGCACAGAACACCTCCGGCATCAGTGTGGCAATCAGCCAGATGCGCAGCCTCTGCTGCTCGGTAATTTGTTCCTCCAGAAGGATCTGCATAGCATACACTGCTAAAATCTGTTTGTCCCAACCGTTGATGGCTGTTTTGAGCAGTTCCAGGCTGAGTCCGCGGTCAAGCACCCGGCCAAATTTTCTGATCTCATCTGCATGTTCTTCCATCAGGCTGTCATGGACGCGGTCGATAACTTCGCCGGTCATTTCAGAGAAAGAATAAATTCGCCTGGGATCCAGCCCGAAAAGCTCCGCCGCGCATTCCGCACAGGAGAGCACATCTGCGCGGTTCGAAAAGGGGCCGCCGCCAATCTGATCCAAATGGGCGATTACACTTTGCCTGCCAGAGCGTTCAAACCGTGCGGCCGAGGGAAGGTCGGAAAACAGCTGTGTAAACTTCCGGCGGCACAGCGTCTCCTGCTGTCTGGTTTGATACGCTTCGTTTTTATGAAAGGCGTAGTAATCGCCGTCCAGCAGGCCAAAGCATTTGCAGGTGTCCAGATAGCCCTGTCTCATATTCTGGCGGGAAATCTCCTGGTCAAATAAAAACATTGCGCCTGGTTTTCCGTTGTTAAAGGGGCGTTTATTATGGATGTAATGGATCTGTGCACGGCCGTCGCGCAGATTGGGCTGGTGGGAAAGGCCGCCGCTGATATCGACAACTACCACCTCTGTGGCGCCGGCATTGACCGCCATGCGCACCGGCATATTGTCGGAGTATCCGCCATCTACAAACTTGGCATTGCCGATCTGATAGGATTTCATGAAAGGAAAGCATGCTGCACTGGCCAGCACATAATCCGCCGCTTCCCCCTGCGGGATGTCCTCGATAAAAAGCTCGACGGCCTGAAGCGGTGAAAACCGGGTAGTTACCAACCCAAAGCGGATGGGGGAGCACCGGAGCGCATCTTCATCCATCAGGGATTTTACAAGCTCCTGCAACGGCGTAAAATCAGCCCCACCGTTGCGGATGACCTCCTTGGCCAGGCGTTTAAACAATGTTTCCGGCGCCAGGCTCTGTGCGTGCGTATCTTCCACAAACTGGGCAAATACACGCGCTGCGCTCATATTCTCCCAAACAGAAAGCGCATCCTCATATTTGCCCAGCGCCATCAATGCGCCGTTGAGCGCACCGACCGAGGTGCCGGTTACGATCTCGGGCGTATAGCCGATCTCCCGCAGAGCCGTCCAAGCGCCGATTTGATAGCCTCCCTTAGCGCCTCCGCCGCTGAAAACGACCGCGCGCTTCACTGGTGCCACATCATCATCTCCTGTTTGTCTTTGGCTGTCGTGTGAATGCTTATAGTATACCACATTCCATTTCAGATGCCAGACAGTATTTCACGACAAAAGCGATAAACTTTACTCTCTTTTACTCGGAACGATCGGATATTCCCGGATATCGGCCTGCCTCATCGCTGCGCTGGATTCTATGGCTTAAAATCCAACGGTTGACGGCGCATAGGATATGAGCTAAAATATGATGCAGGCTTTTTGGAGGAATTGTATCAAGCTTTTTGTATGAAAATGCTTTGCGGAACGCATGATAGGGGTTTTGTGCGCGTAAGCTGCTTTTAGAAAGGCGCGGGACCGCCGAAATCAACCATGGGGGGCAGGGGAGGAGCGATCGCTTGAAACCAAAAGCGTTTACCCGGCGGAGGCTTTTAAATCTTTGCGCGTGTCTTTTATTGATTGCCGCGGTGGCGCTAGTGGTACTGACACTGCTGATGCACACCCCGTCGGTGCAAAAATGGTACGATCAATTCCAATTGACGCTGGTGGAGTTTGAACAGGCGGTCGCCTCGATTCCATACCGATGGCTTATCCCGATTGTGATAGAACTGCTTTTTCTGGCTAAGGCTTGGATTCCTGTGATTCCCCTTTCTGCAATCAGCGTTATTTCTGGTATGGTTTTTTCGGTCCCAGTGGCTTTTGTGCTCAAT
Organism: uncultured Oscillospiraceae bacterium; assembly: GCA_900552985.1. Lineage (GTDB taxonomy): Bacteria > Bacillota > Clostridia > Oscillospirales > Acutalibacteraceae > Fimivicinus > Fimivicinus intestinavium. Next base: position 772 of record USBP01000055.1, on the reverse strand, counting down.
GCAGGGGGAATTGTCCTGCTGATGTCTGCGCGGTATCTTGTGGGGCTGCATATCGGGCCCTCCAATATCCAGAAGGTGCTCAGGCGGTATCCGACAGTGCGGGAGATTCTGGAGGAAAAGGGATCGTTCAGCCCGGTGCTTTTATTCGTCTTTCGCTTGGTTCCGAGCTTCCCAATCAACACGATCAGCCAATTATATGGTTCAATGGATTATGTGTATTGGAAATATATTTTAATCTCTCTGGCGGGTTTTGCTCCGAAGCTGCTCTCCTATACCTTTATCGGGCGCAATGTTTACGATCCGCTCTCATGGAGCTTTATTCTGCCAATCGTTATTTTACTGGTGCTGTCCGGGCTTTCCGTCCTCCTGCTGAATGCATTTCTCGATTTCATTGAGCAGCGTCGCGGACGTGCGGAAAAGTCGGAGCAGGCTCAGCCAAAGGCGCGAAATTAGCACGGGGATGAATGGAAGCCAATGCGTTTCCGCGTCCGTTGTTGCTATGAAACATAAAAAGGGAGTCGATATTGAAAATGGCCGATATGAAAACCTTGAAGGATACTCTGCTCAGCGGTGGATATGACGATGCCCTGAAAGCAGTGTATTTATCTGAAGACTGCATCGCACAGCAGCGGCAGCGTTATGCCGCTGTGATTGACAGCTTTATCAGCCTTTTTGGAGCAGAACGCATTGGCGGCCTGTTCAGCGCCCCGGGCCGCTCGGAAATCGGCGGCAATCACACCGATCATAACCATGGCCGCGTGCTCCCATGTGT
>USBP01000054.1 GCA_900552985.1 uncultured Oscillospiraceae bacterium | reverse complement strand
CGGCCCGCCGGCCAGCCACAAGGCGAAGCCCTCGTCAGAGGCGAGCTGCTCCGGGGTCTTGCCCTCATACTCGCCAAAGTCATATTCCATCAGCTCGCGCATTTCAATCGGCTCCCGGTCAGGGTAAATCGCGTGCGCCGTCTGGGTGCAGCGTTTCAGCGGGCTTGTAAAAACGGCCTCCGCCTGCGGATAAACCGCTTCGTTTTTCAGCCTGTGAATCTCCGCGACGCCCTCCGGGCTGAGAAGCACATCCGTGTGACCAATGTAACGGCCGGAGGCGCTGGAATCTGTTCTCCCGTTTCGGATGAGATGGATTTGATAAGTTTTCATTTTTCCTCCAAAATATTTTTTAAATTTTAGCAGTAATCACTATATACAAATCGAATTCTGTCATTTATAATAATTTCGCATTGCAATATACCATTTGTAATATCGTGAGGGATAGGAGAATGACCAAAAGCTTTCCGACGCGGATGGTCCTGCTACGCAAGGAGCGCGGCATGAGCCAGAAGGAGGCCGCCGCCGCCCTGGGGGTTTCGCAGGCCCTGCTTTCTCATTATGAAAAAGGCATTCGGGAATGCGGCCTGGATTTCGTAACGCGCGCGGCAAACTTTTACCACGTGACGTGCGATTATCTGCTCGGCTGCAGCGACAGCCGGACAGGGCTGACCGGCTTTTTTACGGAGGATGAGCTGGAGCAGGACCGGGAGATGAGCATCAGCACAATTTACCGTGCGGCGGCGAGGGTGCTGGATGCCGCGAATATGGACGCAGATCCTGTGCTGGGGGATCGGATGCAGTGGCTTTTCGCCCTGTCCGTCTACAATGGCCTGACCGCCTCTTCCCAAGCGGGGTTCCTGCCGCAGGGATCGATTCATTTTGATCCACAGGCGGCGGCGCTACTCAGCAGCGGAATGATAACAGCAATCACACACTCCATCGCCGAATCGGGAGAGGCCGAAAAAAAGGCGCCGGGAGCCGAAATCCCGGTGGTTCCACAGTGTGTGCAGACCCTGATCCTGGAGTCAGAAAATTATATCAGGCGCAATTTGGATCAATATCTTTCCGGCAGAGAGTTGCGGTAGCGCCAATCACATGCCTATTATAGCACAAAAGAGCTGCAAAGTCAGATATCAGATTTCAGTCAGAGAGCAGGAAGTCCCCTTCAAAAGCGGCAATTACGGCAAAAAGCGCGCATGCGTTTCAACCCCGGCCCGGCAAGCTGGCGACTTCGGTTGCAGGCGTGTGGGGAGCGGGCGGATTTAGAGCCTGGAATGGGCGCGGCAGCCTGCAAGCGGCAGCGCCATAAAGAGCGGCGTGAAGAAAAGCTCCCTCCGTGAATGTCAAATATCCTGCCTCCAGCAGGGAAGGCCCGTTGCAGAACCGGATATCTGCAACGGGCCCTTTCTTTGCGGATGGAGAAGCGCATCGGAGCGGCAGGCTAAAATTGATAATTCTGGTCGAAGGTAAGCGTGGCGTTTACAGTGGTTTCCCCGATGAAGGGCGCGCTTGCCCGGATGGCCGCGCGGCTGACAATGTGATACTGCGCCGTGCGCAGGCGCCGGCTCTGCTTGTCAACCGTGCAGGTGATCACGGTGCCTGTATAGGTCTGATCCACATCGTGCAGGGTGACCAGCCAGCTCAGCCCGGCCATCTGTTCCTCGATTTCGCCGGTTTGCAGGATGTCAACCACCTTTCCGTGCGTTGTCTGAAGCGGCTGCTTTGCCTGTTGATAGGAGATATGTTCCGTTTTCATCCGAATCGTGATGACATATGTGTCGCCCTTTTCCGTGCAGTCCGCAGAGGAAACTGCATTGGCGGGAAGGCGGCTGGCCCAGCTCTGGTTTTCTACCGGAAAAACGGCGTTATGGCTTTCGCCTTTTTTCACGGTGACTGGCTCGGGATTCAGCACGCTTTTCAGCGCCCTTTGCACCTGGTTTGCAATACTGGCTACAGCGCCGCTGCCCTCTACCTGGAAAGCGATTTTTTCGGTTTTGACCAAGCCGGGCTTTTCCGTTTTCACCCGGTTTGCAGCATCGTTAAAGTATGCTACGATTTCTGCTTTGGAGGATGGCTTTGCGTTTTCCACCCGGTCGGTCGTCCTTTCCGCTGCGGTGGTTGCGGTGGAAGGCGCTGCTGTCTCCTGAGCAGAACTGGAGGCGGCGTCCGTCTCAGAGGCGGCGGAAGGTCCGACGTCCACAGCGGACTGCTCCAGCAAGGAGGAAGCGAGCTCTGAGGCGGCCGCCGAAACCCCGGACGATGGGGAAGGCCCACTCTCCTCAGAGGAAGCAGCTTCCAGAGCACTTTCTGCCCCACGGCAGGCGGCCAATGAAAAAAGAAGGCAGACTACTGCTGCCAGGGCCACAGCTTTTTTCGGGATTGGTTTCATGGCGACACCCCTTGCTCCGCCACAGAAAGAGGCGGGAATACTGAAAGGAAAAGGCCTGCCTTTCGCGGGCAGCCTTTCCGGGAAGTTATGTGATATCTATTATAGATCGAGGAAGCGGCGTCATTTATCCCGCTGTGGTTTTACCTTTAATTTTTAATCAAGAATTTCTATCTCTTCGGAAAGAAAGATAAACAATTCCTTAAGGTCGGATTGAAAGCCGGGCGGAAATAGAGATTGCACTCTTTTCCGCAACCGTGTATAATCTGTTTGAATCGAGAACAATAGGCGGCTTTTGCCGCCAATCAGGCCGCTTCTGCGGCAGGGAGGTTATTTGATTGGCCGATACATACGATATCTGGGGCAATTTAAACCCCGACGCCCCTTGGGCGGAGATGCTAAGCGAGGATACGCAGCTGCCGCTGTGGGAAGAGGGTGCCCCCGGCTTTGAACAGGCTGTTGGGCAGAGGCAGCCGTCCGTTACCTTTTTCCCCGCGCCGGGAGGGGAAAAACGCGGCTGTGTGATCGTCATGGCGGGAGGCTCCTACACGAGCAAATCCGTTCATGAGGGCAAGGTTGTCGCCCAAAGGATCAATGAGGCAGGCATCCATGCCGCTGTGCTGGATTACCGGGTTGTGCCCTATTCCCGCGATGTGATCCTGCTGGATGCCAAGCGGGCGGTGCGGTATTTGCGCTATCATGCACAGGAGCTGGGGATTTTGCCGGATAAGATCGGTGTGCTTGGCTTCTCTGCCGGCGGCAATCTGGCATTTATCACCTGCGCCTATGGAGACGATGGCGACCCGGCCGCTGAGGATCCGGTGGAGCGCGTTTCTTCCCGGCCGGATGCAATGCTTTTGGGCTATGCCGCCGTGATGTTTAAGGAGGAATATGAGGAGGACGATGAATTTGATCTCGTCGCCTATTTTGACGTGGTGCTGGAAAAGGAGATGCAGTTCCCGCCCACCTTCCTCTGGCAGTCGATGCGGGATGGCCTGATTCACTACAACACTGCGCTGACGCTGTGCGATACGCTGGCAAGGCGCAGCGTCCCGGTGGAGCTGCACCTGTTCCCATACGGGGACCATGGGCAGGGCCTTGCCGCGCCTGAGAACGGCGGTGGCTACCATCCGCTGACCGTTCGCTGGAGCCGCCTGATGATTGAGTGGCTGCTTTTTTATGGATTTTAATATAAGTGGAGGGATGTCAACATGAAGCATCAGGACCTGATCAGTAAAATGACGCTGGAGGAGAAGGCAAGCCTTTGCTCCGGGAAGGATTTCTGGCACCTGAAAAAGCTTGAGAAATTTAATATTCCGGAGATTATGGTGTGCGACGGCCCGCACGGTCTGCGCAAGCAGACGGGCAGCCAGGATAATCTCGGCATCAACGGCAGCGAGCCCGCCACCTGCTTCCCGACGGCGGCAACCTCCGCCTGCTCCTGGGATCCGGAACTGCTGCGTGAAATGGGCGGCGCGATTGCGCAGGAGGCGCTTACGCAGGGCGTGAGCGTTGTGCTTGGCCCCGGTGTCAATATCAAGCGTTCCCCGTTATGCGGGCGTAATTTTGAATATTTTTCGGAGGATCCTCTGCTCGCGGGCGAGATGGGCGCAGCTTTCATCAACGGCGTACAGGAGAAGGGCGTTGGCACCTCGCTCAAGCATTTTGCCTGCAACAATCAGGAAACGCGGCGGATGAAGGTGGATTCCGTCGTGGATGAGCGGGCGCTGCATGAAATTTATCTTGCGCCGTTTGAAACGGCAGTCAAAAAAGCGCAGCCCTGGACCATTATGAGCGCCTATAACCGGATTAACGGAACCTTCTGCTCCGAAAATCCATGGCTTCTGACCGACGTGCTGCGCAAGGGCTGGGGGTTCCAGGGCCTTGTCGTTACGGACTGGGGCGCCAACAACGAGCGCGTGCCCGGCCTGATCGCCGGCCAAAACTTGGAAATGCCCGCCTCCGGTGGCCTGAATGACCAGAAGATTGTGGATGCCGTGCGCGCAGGCGAGGTGGATGAGGCCCTGCTGGATGAGCGTGTGGATCAGATTCTTGACCTGATCTGCCGCGCTGAGCAGACAAAGGCCTACACCTATGCCTGCGATTATGCGGCAAACCATCAGCTTGCACGAAAAATCGCAGGAGAATCCATGGTGCTGCTCAAAAATGAAGGAGGGCTTCTCCCGCTCAAGGCCGGGCAGAAGGTAGCGGTGATCGGCGAGATGGCGCGTTCTCCGCGCTACCAGGGCGCGGGCAGCTCTTTAATCAACCCCACACGGCTGGATTCCGCCTTTGATTGCCTGCTGGAGGCGGGTGTAAGCGTGCTTTACGCTCCGGGCTACAATAAAACGACGGATCAACCGGACGACGGCCTGATCCAGGATGCCTGCCGGACGGCGGCAAAGGCCGACGTGACGCTGCTCTTCATCGGCCTGACGGACAGCTACGAGGCGGAGGGGTACGACAGGCTCCATATGCGCCTGCCTGCAAATCACAACGCACTGGTTGAAGCTGTCAGCGCAGCGACTGAAAACGTCGTAGTTGTCCTTTCCGGCGGCGCGCCAGTGGAGATGCCCTGGCTTGGCCGGGTGAAGGGCCTGCTTAACGGCTATCTGGGCGGCCAGGCCGGCGGCGCGGCGATTGCGGATATCATCACCGGCCGGAAAAACCCCAGCGGCAAGCTGGCGGAGACCTATCCCCTTTGCCTTGCGGATACCCCGTCTGCAAAGTATTTCCCCGGCGAGCAGGAAACGACGGAATACCGCGAGAGCATTTTTGTGGGTTACCGCTATTACGATAGGGTCAAAAAGCCCGTGCAGTTCCCATTCGGGTTCGGCCTTTCCTATACTGAGTTCGCCTATTCCAATCTGCGGTTGGGTAAAAAGTCCATCCGGGAGGGCGATGCGCTGACGGTCACCTTCCAGGTGAAGAACACCGGCAGCGTGGATGGCGCGGAGATCGCGCAGGTTTATGTCGCCGCGCCGGAGAGTACGGTTTTTAAAGCGCCGAAGGAGCTCAGGGGCTTTGCCAAGGTGTTCCTGAAGGCCGGCGAGCAGAAAAAGGTGACGGTCACCTTGACAGAGCGCGCCTTTGCCTACTATAATGTCAACCTGCATGGCTGGCATGTGGAGAGCGGCGCCTACAAGGTTCTGGTTGGCGCGTCCAGCCGGGATATCCGCCTGGAGGGCATGGTCAATGTGGAGAGCGCGCAGCCGGATGCGGCGGCGCCGGATTACCGCCAGACCGCTCCCGCCTATTATACCGGCGAGATTCAGGCAATCCCCGCAGAGCAGTTTGAGGTGCTCCTGGGCCACCCGCTCCCGCCGGCGCAGCGCAAAAAGGGCGAGCCACTTGATCTTAACTGCACGCTGGAGGATGCAAAGGAAACGCCGTGGGGCGCGCGGCTGAACAAAATTGTTCACACTGTTACGCTCAAGCTGGCCAACGGCAATGAGGAAACGGCGCAGATGCTCGCCTCTCTCGCATTACAAATGCCTATACGCGGCTTTGTTGGTATGAGCGCAAGCATGTTCACTGAGGATATGGCACAGGGTCTGCTCATGATTCTCAATGGGCAGAATGCACCCATGGGCTGGAAAAAGATTATCGTCGGCTTTATCCGCGCCCTGACGCATTTGAAGGAATTCTTGAATTCCATCTAAGCCGATCCGCATTTGTACCGGGCTCTTTTTGTCAAACACGTCAGTTCGAAACCATCCTGACGTTAAATAAAACTATGGAGTGAAAACAGAATGAAAAAAAGAAACCTGCTCTATCTGGCCCAGGCGGGCATGATTGCCGCCGTCTACGCCGTGCTGACGTATCTCGCGATGGTTTTCAACCTCGCCTATGGGAGCGTTCAGTTCCGGTTTTCCGAGGCGTTGACCATCCTGCCTATCTTTACGCCGGCTGCGGCGCCGGGGCTTGCCATCGGCTGTTTGATCGGCAATCTGGCGAGTCCCTATCCGCTGGATCTCGTGTTTGGCACGGCGGCCTCCCTGATCGCCGCTGTTTTGACGCGCGCAGTGCGAAACGTGCGGATCAAAAAAATCCCCGTGCTTGCGCCCCTGCCGCCTGTGCTGGTAAACGCTGCAGTTGTGGGCCTCCAGATCACATTCTTTACCCCTGGAACGGCGGCCTCGTGGGCAGGCTTTCTAATCAGCGCCGTGCAGGTAGGGCTTGGCCAGCTGGCGGTCTGCTACCTGCTGGGGCTTCCGCTGGGGCTTGCACTGGAGAGGAGCGGCGCGGCAGCGCGGGTCTTTCCTCGTATGAAGTAAAAACAGACGCCTGATATCTGAGGTTTGATATCAGGCGTCTGTTTTTCTTCGGCCAAAAATTTTTAGGCTGCAACTTGATTTCGTACTCACGAAAGATACTGCTTCATCTTCTGAATGCCCGTTTCCTCTGCCTGAATTAGCGCCTGGCCGAGGGACTGTACCTCCGGCTGTACGTCGGAATACTGCTTCATGGTGCGCGTGGTTTCGATTAAGCCCATCGTATTGCCGTTTATCATAATTTCTGCAATATGGTTGGGGGATTTATCCATCATGGTGTTCATCTGCACGCCCGACCATAAACTCGCCTGCGCGAGCGGCCCTTTATCCTTGGGTACCGCCTTGCGCTGCGAGAGCGCCTGAGAGGCCTGGCATGAAATTTGGGCATACTGATCGTGCTGCTCATGAAGGTCGTTGAGCAGGTTTGCATCCGTCACCTTTTCCGTGAGGAAAGAGATGGATTCACAGCCCATCTTCGCCCCCTGATAAATTTTATTCAGGCATTCAATATTGCGGTCCTGCGGCTCTGCCGGCATAAAAATCACTCCTTTTATGATATCATCCGTGTCAAGGGTATCCATCGGTTTTCCGTTTGTGGCCGCGCCCAAGAGCGCCGTGAGCGCCCGCCTGAGCCCGCCGGGCGGAGAGCTTCCCCTTGTATACGGATGCTAAAAGGGGAATGTTAATTCTCCCTGCGCCCTTAGTTTCTGCGTAAGGGCCATAAATATGTACGCCTGCTTGCAAAATCCGGAACCGGCGATTATACTGAAATTGGATCTATTATTTTGCATGAATTTGCAGCTTTGGGCGGGACAATTGATGAAAAACAAGGGTTTATTTTGGCAGGAGGGGGCGGCGGACGAACCGCTTTACCTGCGCGTTTACGGTTATTATAAAGAGCTGATCCGCTCCGGCAGGCTGCCTGCGGGGGCGCGGCTGCCTTCCA
>USBP01000053.1 GCA_900552985.1 uncultured Oscillospiraceae bacterium | reverse complement strand
GCCGCCGTTGGCATGGCTATTGGGACATCTTTTTCAAGGTGGCGCAGCACGCCGATCTGGTGGAAAAAACGGGGCTGCTCCCCCCTGTGGTCGCCCCCTCCCCCGTGCCCTGCCGCCTGCAAAAACAAAAGACCCGCGCTTTAAAAACAGCAGAGATCAAAACCCTGGTCACCGAGTTTGGCGCAGCCGCACGGCGCGTTCAGTTGGCCGGAGCCGACGGTGTGGAGCTGCATGGCGCGCACGGCTACCTGATTCAGGAATTTCTCAGCCCGCATACCAACCGCCGGACGGATGAATATGGCGGCTCCTTTGACAACCGAATGCGTTTTGTCACAGAGATCATCGCCGAGATTCGCCGTTTATGTGGGAAAGATTTCCCCATTATTGTCCGTATTTCTGTGGATGAATTTTTAAGAAAAATTGGCGACCCGGAAAATGAGGGAATCACGCTGGAGGAAGGCGTCCGCATTGCGAAACGTCTCGAAGCGCTTGGGGTTGATGCGATCGACGTCTCAAGCGCCAGCTATGAAACGCAAAATTATTGGCTGGAGCCCACCAGCTTTCAACCCGGATGGCGCAGCTATCTGGCTAAAACAATTCGGGAAAATGTGCAGATCCCCGTGCTTGCCGCTAACCTAATCCGTTCCCCTGAGCAGGCCGAGCAGCAACTGGAGGATGGCGTGCAGGATTTTATCAGCCTGGGCCGGCCGCTGCTGGCAGATCCTGACTGGGCAAATAAGGCAAAAGCGGGCCATCCGGAAGAGATCAGGCGCTGCATCTGCTGCCTATGGTGCTTTGAGAGCATGCTTGACGGCGCCGTGCGGAACCAGGCCGGCCAATGCGCGGTCAATCCGCGCACCTGCCGGGAGCTCGCCCTTCCCAAAGAGCCGAAGAGAGATGGCGACGGGCGCGTAGTTGCAATCGTGGGCGCGGGCCCGGCAGGCCTCACCGCTGCGGAAATGCTGGCAAAGCGCGGGTTTCAGGCTATTGTGCTTGAAAAGCGCCCCTTTACCGGCGGCCAGCTTCAGCTTGCCAATAAGCCTCCGCGTAAGGAAAAAATCAGCTGGTGCTTTACGGACCTGGAGCGCGCGGCACGCAAAGCGGGCGCAGAGATCCGCCTGAATACCGAAGCAGACGCAGCTACCCTCAAGGCACTGAATCCCTACGCGGTGATCATCGCAACCGGCGGCGACGCGGTGCATCCCCACATCCCCGGCGCGGAACAGCCGCATGTCTGCACGGTGACCGAGATTTTAGACGGCACTGTGAAGCTGGAAGGGAAGCGGGTAGCTGTGATCGGCTCCGGCATGACGGGCCTGGAAACTGCGGACCTTTTGGCCGAACAGGGCAACCAGGTGCAGATCATCGAGATGGCGGATACTGTCGCCCCAGGCACCTACCACCAGCATATTGAGGATATCCTCCCCCGCCTGAAAGCGCTCGGCGCCGAGGTATTGACAGGCTGGAAGCTGGTCAGCATCGGAAAAGATGACATCACACTGGAGCCTGCCCACGGCGGTGCGCAGATAAAGAAACCCGCCGATCAAGTCGTGATGTCCGTGGGCGTGCGCAGCAATAACGCCTTGTATGAAGAAATACGGGATCAGTTTGAGCGGGTCTATCTCACCGGTGATGCGGAGCATATCGGCCGGATCGCCCAAGCGACGCATGGCGCTTATGATCTGGCAAGAAAAATAAAATAAGCAGGGCGTTTTTATGCGCAAAACCATACAGGTGCATTAGCCTGCTCCATGGGGGGAATAAATGGGGCCCAAAGGCCGATTTTATAACCCCCCACCGTTTTTTCCCTGGCAAGGTCTCGCAGCTTTCTTGGCCTACCAGTGTTGCTGACGCGTCCTCGGCGCTCAACAGCAGGATCTCCCGGCCCTTCTTCCAGATAAATTCCTTCCCGGCTTTGAATGCGATCGTGCCCTTGAGCTTCGTAAAGTCTGGCGGTTTCCTGATAACTGAGGCCGTCTTGTATAATGATGAGGTGCCGTATTTGGAGGAAACTGGAATGAAGCCATTATACGAACAAATGGGCTGCACTTATACGCTGCAAGGCGACTATTACTTGCCAAATCTCACTTTACCCGCCGAAAAAAATAAGCCCATAGGGGTATGGGGACAACGGCATTAGCGATATATCCAGCAGCATAGGAAAGTGTTTTACACCAATCTGCTCACAAGCGGCAAGCTGAACAGCTACCTTGCGGATATTGACCAGCAGGCAGCAGAATTGTTTCTTCGGCTGGTAGAACAGACGGCGGAGCATGAGGGCGTGACCGAAAAGCTCAAAGCCGAGCAGCCGATGGAGTGGGTAGGTAAGATGAATGCGCTGCGGGAAGCGGCTGCGGGAAGCGTGAATGAAGAAGTTATTTTCAAATAATCAAAAGCACTATAAAATCCGCACAATGAAGCGTGTAACGCTTTTAAACGCAAAATCGAGGGGTAAGGTACAAACACCTTGCCCCTCAAAGTTTTAGACTTAAAAGACGGCTTAAAATCAAGCTTTTCCAGTCTCTAATTTTCGACATATACAAGCGGCAAATTAAAGGAATAAAGCATTCAACTATTTTTGATTACAAAAGAGTTCAAATTCTACTTGTTGATTTTAGCCGTGCAGCTATGATAAAATTGTGTCAATAGATCCTCAATACATAGGAACAGATATGCGGATAGTAGAAATAACAAATAGGACACCGGATTTGATAGAACGGCTGCTGGAGGTATGGGAAAGCTCCGTAAGAACCACCCACCTGTTTTTGTCGGACAGTGAGATCAAGAGTATCAAAGAGTATGTCCCGCAGGCATTGGGTGGAATTGCCCATTTGGTGATTGCGGAAGATGAGATGGGACGCCCGGTTGCCTTTATGGGGATCGAGGACGGCTCGCTGGAAATGCTGTTCGTTTCCCCGGAAGAACGGGGAAAAGGACTCGGAAAGCGCCTGATCCAATACGGAATTGAAAACTACGCCGTGGAACGGCTGGCGGTCAACGAGCAGAACCCGCAGGCAAAAGGGTTTTATGAACACATGGGCTTTCAGGTTTACAAAAGGACAGACCTTGACGAACAGGGAAACCCCTATCCCCTGCTGTATATGCGCTTTGGAAAGACAGCGGAGGAAAGCCGATGAATATGTCAGTTCCAAGCGGGAGAATCCGGAAATGAAGAATATGAAAAGCATTGAGCTTCTTCAAAACAAAGAAGAGCGCTTACCTGGGTTTTCATCTGATTTTCCATATATTTCCACTCGTGCACAAATTGACGAATACGATGGTCGGCTTGTGCCTTGGCATTGGCACAGGCCGGTCGAGCTCTTTTATATGGAAAGCGGGGTATTAGAGTATTATACAACGAAAGGCCGCGTTCTGTTTACTGCCGGTATGGGCGGATTTGTAAACTCAAATGTCCTGCACATGACAAAACCGATGTCCGCTCATGGAGATAAAACCATTCAGCTTCTTCATATTTTTGATCCGGATTTCGTTTCCGGCCACCACGGCAGCCGGATAGAAACAAAATATGTTATGCCGGTTGTTGCAGCGCCGCAAATCGAAATCGCTGCGTTTTCCCCCGAGCGGGATCGGCACGCCCAAATCCTGCGTTTGATTCGCAATGCTTTTGAAATATCGGATCAAGAGATTGGCTGCGAAATAAAAATACGGGAAGCCTTGTCACGAATATGGCTCTTGCTTTTTGATTTGCTTTCCGAACAAATACGGACAGCCGGCTCGTATGACAAAAACGATGAGCGGCTTAAAATGATGATGATTTATATTCATGAACATTACGCAGAAAAAATCTCGATTTCCGATCTCGCAGGCGCAGCATATTTAAGCGAACGGGCCTGCTTCCGACTTTTTAGGAACTATCTGCACACTACGCCGACGGACTATATTCGCAGCTGCCGTTTGCAGGAAGCGTGCAGGCTGCTTGCGAACAGTCAGGAATCGATTGCCGATATTGGATATGCCTGCGGATTGGGTGACAGCAGCTATTTCAGCAGGGTTTTTAAGGAGTGCATGAACTGTACGCCTGTCCGGTACCGCAAAAAATGGCAGGATAATCCTATAAATTGTCCGAAATAATACAGAATAAAAGCGGCGTTGTCTTTATTATAATAGATAAAGAAAAGTGCCGGAGGCTGGAGTATGTATTATACATCGGAAGATTTTTTAGAAACAGACTCCCCTGAAACGCTGTCCGTGATTGCCCGGGCAAGAGAGTTGACAAGAGCGTATTATTTATCCGACTACCATGACAGGCAGAAAAGGAACCGGATTTTAAGCGAGTTGTTCGGCGGCATTGGAAAAAATGTCGTGATTGATACGCCGTTTCACTGCGATTACGGGAAGAACATCTTTTTGGGCGATGATGTTATCATCAATATGAATTGCACGTTTGTGGATAATAAACCGATTCGGATCGGCAGCCGTGTATTGATTGCGTCCAATGTTCAGATTTACACTTCAGCGCATCCCGTCTTGCCGCAGGAAAGGTTGATTGCAAATCGGGAAGATTCGGAAACGGTCTTTTTTCGGACATATGCCCGCCCTGTTGAAATCAAAGATAATGTTTGGATTGGCGGCGGTTGCATTCTGCTGGCCGGCGTGACGATAGGCGAAAACAGCGTGATTGGTGCGGGCAGCGTTGTGACACGTTCTATACCCGCAAATTGCGTTGCAGTCGGAAATCCATGCAAAGTTATCCGGTCTTTTGACGGGGAGGTCACGCAGGAGTATCAGGCGAGGTAAATCTTATGGAGAATAACAAGTGGCTTCAATGGGCTATCGAACTGCAAAGCCTTGCCCAAGCGGGATTAACATACGGTAAGGACAAATTTGACCGGGAACGCTACACCCGTATCCGGGAAGTTTCCGCAGAAATGATGAGCCGGCTTTCTGACACACCCATTGATACGGTGAAAAACCTGTTTTGTAATGAAAGCGGCTATCAAACGCCGAAAATCGATACGAGGGCGGCGGTTTTTCAGGACGGAAAAATTCTGCTCGTGCATGAAAACAACGGCACATGGTCGCTCCCCGGCGGCTGGTGTGATGTGGATCAATCGGTGGCTTCCAATATAATAAAGGAAGTTAAAGAAGAAACAGGCTTGGATGTGACAGCCGATAAGCTGATCGCCGTTCAGGACTGGCGGCTGCATAATGTGCAAAATTACGTTTACGGCGTTATCAAAATATTCGTTTTATGCCGGAAAACCGGCGGCTCTTTCGCTAAAAATATTGAAACAACGGAAACCGGATATTTCGACCGGGATAAACTGCCAGACAATCTTGCAACCGAAAAGACAACAGAAGAACAAATCCAACTGTGCTTTGACGCATATTACAGCGAAAACTGGAAAACACAGTTTGATTAAAAGCGAAGGACTTAAAACATGAACAAGCAGGAAATTTACAGCTGTCTGAAAGAAAAGAACATATGGCATGAAATTACCGAGCACAAAGCGGTCTATAACATGGCGGAGCTGGCCGAAATTGAAATTCCTTACCCGGAAGCCGACGCGAAAAATCTTTTCGTCCGTGACGATAAAAAACGGAACTATTATCTGATTACAGTGAAAGGCGACAAACGAGTAGACTTGAAGGGGTTTCGGAAAGCCAATCAAACCCGCCCTTTAAGTTTTGCTTCCGAGGAGGATTTGATGAAGCTTTTAGGGCTGACTGCCGGTTCGGTAACGCCGCTCGGCGTACTGAACGATGAGGAACGAAAAGTCATCGTTTTTCTCGACAGGGATTTTTTCGAAGAACCCGGACTGATCGGCGTTCACCCGAACGATAACACCGCAACGGTGTGGCTGAAAGCAGAAGATTTAGTCCGCATGATAGAGGAACATGGAAACAGGATAAATGTTGTTCACATTTAAGGTCATGTTATTTCTTTTTCGGTTTTATTGGGTGAACAAAATAATGTTCAAATATTTAAAAACTTATGCGAAACCTCCTGAAAACAACTTGATTTCCGGCATGGTTTCTGATAAAACACAAATGTCCTCATTGAGAGGACTGCAACTGAATATCATTCTTCACAGATTTGGGATGACGGCTTTCAGCCGGACAACGCCTGCGGAGCTATACGAAAATACTGCTGCTCCAAATTGCCCTGAACTGTCGGCAGTCAGGAAAGCGTAAAGGACAGTTTCGACTTTGAATTTCAAAGCCGGTTACATGAATGTGAAGCCACCACCGCAAGGGATCGGTCTATCCTTTTTGCGGGAAGTCGGTACGCATTTGTGTGCCGGCTTTTTTTGTTGCCTGAAAGCCGGTTACAACTGAACGACCGGCTGGATGGGATATAACTGTGCGATGACAGTCGGGGACCCCGAAAAGTCGTAAGACTTTTTGGGGAGAGGAGGAGCAGCGGAATGAATGAGTTTTCGTGCTCGCACGGAAACGAATGATATGCAGCTTGCGACAACGATGTCCATAACCGTAACGAGCATCGGATTGTGGCACCCACAATCCCAATCCACAGCCTGAAGGCGTGTGGACTGATTTATTTCGTTATCGCACCTCGGCTAACCGCTCCAACCGCTTGTTTTTTGAATTCTGATGTGTAACGTTTGTTTGGTTCCCTTTGAGTATATAGCAAAGCCCCCCATTTGTTATCCAGTTATCATACTGTCTAACAAATGGGAGGCAGTTCATTTAAAAAACGCCGCCGGTTTTTATCTTTGTATATTGATAGCAATCAAGGGCCTCTGGGCTATGCAGGATTTATTTCATCTCCGCACGCGCCTGGCGGATGTTTTCCACAAACAGACGGCCGGTTTCCGTGATCTTCTGGTAATCGCCTGTCTTGGCGCCCGCAGTCAGAGAGCTGCCCGCGCCCACGGCGACCGCGCCCGCCTTGATCCAATCTGCCACATTGTTCACATCCACGCCGCCGGTGGGCATCATTTTTGCGTAGGGGATCGGGCCGCGAATCGCCTTGATAATCTTCGGGCCAAACACATCGCCGGGGAAAACCTTGAGGATATCTGCGCCGGCCTCCATCGCCATCACCGCTTCGCGCACCGTCATTACACCGGGCATGATTGGAATGCGGTAGTGGTTGCAGAGCTTGACGGTTTCCGGATCAAAATAGGGGGAAACGACATATTGCGCGCCGTTGAGAATCGCGATGCGTGCAGTGGCCGCATCCATCACCGTGCCCGCGCCGAGGATGATGCCGCCATCCGCATAGCGCTTGGCGAGGTCAGCAATCACGCGGTCTGCCTGCGGGACGGTAAATGTCAGCTCGATGGCCGCTACGCCGCCCTCCATGCATGCATCCGCGATACGGATGGCCTGCTCGCTCGTCTCCGCCCGCACGACAGCGACGATACCAGCCTCCTGAATGCGGGTTAAAACAGTTTCTTTGTCCATTGTCCAATCAGTCCTTTTTTAATTTTCTAAAAAATAAAAAGTTAACTCTCATTCCTTTAGGCTCCTGCCTCTGGGGCAGAGCTTTTTGATTTTCTCATCTGACATCTCATTTCTAAAATCTACCGTCTAACTCTATAGGGAACGGTCTTGACCGTTCCGGGGTGTTCTTATGGATTGAGCGATGTTTTCTATTTTTCGCTCAGGCCGCGGGGGCCCCTCCTTTTCCGTTCGGCCGGAAAAGGAAGCA
>USBP01000052.1 GCA_900552985.1 uncultured Oscillospiraceae bacterium | reverse complement strand
GAAACCGTCAATAATTTCTTGATAAGCGGCCATCTGCTCCTGGATCGAAAGCTGGGGGTAAGCAAAAACCCTGTGTTCAGCGGGGATGTCCTGGGGGCCGTGGTAGACCTCTCGGAAATCGTCACTTACCTTCGTCACATAGCCGCCCGGTGCAAAGTGTCCGTTTTCGTTGATGGAAATGTCCCGCCCGTATGCTTCAAAGTCAAAGTAGGGTTTTATATTGTCCGGCACTTCGAGACTTTCCATATCCTCCACATAAAGGCGGCCCAGCATTTCCTCATTGTCCACGCCGGGATGAAAGTCGTAGCAATCCAG
Source organism: uncultured Oscillospiraceae bacterium (assembly GCA_900552985.1). Taxonomy (GTDB): domain Bacteria; phylum Bacillota; class Clostridia; order Oscillospirales; family Acutalibacteraceae; genus Fimivicinus; species Fimivicinus intestinavium. The sequence goes on along the minus strand of USBP01000052.1, from coordinate 7,910 downwards.
ATTTTGCGTAAGGTTGATCAAGTCCTGCACCGAGCCACAATGCTGGCCGCTGTCCATAACCGCCTCCAGCGTTTCCCGTTCTGATGGGGAGAGCTCCTTCAGCAGATGGGCCAGGTGGTTGAGCTCGTCAATGTTTTCATACTCGCCCAGATAGTCATAAAGGCCGAGAATGTCGCTGTCAAAGGAGATAATAAAATATTCATGGGAGCGCACCCCGTCCACGCCGATCCGCTTTAAGAGGGACTGCACCTCCTCCGTGTTGGTGGGGAAATGCAGCGTTTCCCCCACCAGATGCCCCGCACTGTAAAGGGCAGGATTTGAAATGAAAGCCTCAAAAACAGACTCCATCAGCGTTTGCCCTGTCCCTTGACGGTCAGGATACCCTCAAGGGTGGTGGCGGTAATTCCCAGCCGCTGGGCCACGGCAATATCATTTTTCATGGCCTCGGTCACGGAATGGCCGCACACCACCAGCACACGGGAGCGCCGGAGCAGATCGCGGCCCATGTCGATGCCGTTCTTGTGCTCCTCCGGCACCGCGTCATTGAGGAACAGCGGCAGATAGAGCATGGGGCAGATGGGGGAATAGCCCGCATCGTAGACCACACGGCAGTAATGCGCCGCCTGCTCCATATTCACCGCAGGATCACCGCGCCACGCAGCGGTGATATAAGCAAGGGATCGTTTCATTGTCAACACCTCCGATATTTATATAGGTAGTTCAACCCTATCCCCCCGCCCTTTCCCTATCCAGGGAAAGGGGGCGGCTCTGGAGGATATATACCCCCGCCGCGCCGCTGGAAATAGCACAGCCGGGGCAGACCGTAAAGGGTAGGCCGCCGCAAGCGGCGGTGCGTTGCACCCTTGACGGCCCACTCCCGGCTGTACAGGAAGATAGGCGGCGACGGGGGATATATCACCACAGAGCCCTCTGCAGGAGGGGCGGGGCCCCTCGGGACAATTTGTCTCGAAGTGTGGTCGGGTTACTTGTCTTTTTCCATCTTTTTCGGGGCCTTTGCCAGCTCGGGCGGCTGTTTCTCCTTCCACTCGTCCAGCAAAGTCATGATCTGCTCCTTCATTTTGGCTGGAGTGGCCTCCTTGCCAAAATATTTCTCCAGTTCAGCCATCGAAATAATCACGCCGCGATCCTCCTTTTTCTTTTCACTTAATATGCCGTCAATTACATCGCCGTTGAGTTTGCCCTCCTTATCCAGCTCCCGGAGCTGTTTCGCCTGGGCCAGAGAGGGGGATGCCTGTTCCCCGTCAATGGAAACGGCAATCAGCCTTTGGTTTTTCGGCTTGATATAGGAAAGCTCCACCGCAGGCATGAAGCCCATCTTTTTATCGTCCACCTTATCCATGAGCTCCGGGACAAGGTGGTTAAGGCGCAGATACCGCATAACCTTTTTATAGTTCATGCCATGCGCCTCGCCCACAATCTCAACCGAGCGTTTCCCCACATCGCCCTCGGCCACACCTTTCAGCCGGGAGCCCTGGTGCTTGATGTCCTCTACCTCCAGATCCAAAAGGGCGGCCAGTTCGCTGGGGAGCGTCTGATCCCTCTGCTTGTTGCTGTCCTTCATGGCCTCCACCGCCTCGTGGTCGGTCATATCCCGGACAATAAAGGGCATTTCCTCCAGCCCGGCCAGCTCGCTGCCACGGCAGCGGCGATGGCCTGCCACAATCTCATAGCCGTTTCCGTCCTTTTCCGGGCGGGCAAGTCCGGGTACCATAACGCCGTTGAGCTTGATGGATGCCACCGTTTCCTGCATTTTGGCATCGTCCCGCACCTTGAACGGATGGGGGCGGAATGTATGGAACGGGTGGAGCTCGGAAAGTTTCAGATAGACCAGCTTTCCCTCCTCCACAGGGCGGGGCGGTACAGTCGGCTCCGTCACACCCTGCTCCGGGGGAGCGGCCTCCTTTGCGGGCTTATCCTTTCCGGCATCCGGGGGAGCAGGAGCTTCGGGAGCCTTCCCGCCACTTCGGGACAATTTGTCTCGTTGTGACGGCTGGGCTTTGTCGGGGGCCGCCTTGTCAGCCTTAGACGGGCGGCCCTTGCGGGGCCCGGCCTTTTTGGGCTCCTTTTCGGCCTCCGGCCCGGTGCGCTCCGTCTTATCAGACTTAGGGGGACGGCCCCGGCGCGGCTTTTCAGCTTTCTCGCTTTCAGCGGCAGGACGCTCCGGCGCAGAAGCCCCGGACTCCTGTTCACGGGATGCCTCTACCTTTTCCACCTCGGCCCTGGCCGCCTGCCGCTTTTCTGCCATGAGCGCGTCAATCTGCTCCGCAGAGATTACCACATCTCCGGGATCAGTAGACCCGGCCTGTTCCGGCGGGTGTTCGGGAACGGCGGCCCCCTCCCCGTGGGCCGGATCAGCCACAGCGGGCGCGGGAGCCTCCTCGGTTTTCTGCACCTCGGGGCCCGTGTTCAGTTTTTCATCTGCCATTCACTAACCTCCTTTTCGTGAAAGTTGCACAATTTTCGAGCTTAAATTTCTGTAATTATTTTTCTGCCTCCTTCCGGTCTATCCACGCAAAAAAGCCGCCCAAGATAGCACCTGGACGGCTTTCTGCGTAATGTGATAGATCAAATATTATTTTTTTCGGATTGTAGGCTCCGAAAAGCCTTGTATTTACAGCGTTCCTAATAAGAAACAATCATATGTTTGGTCTCCTTCTTGTAGGTTGAGCTTTATCATATCATATTGACGGCATCCGTGTACAGGGGGTTCGTGCCATGGCCGCGTGATCCTCCCCGTTTCTCGGCGGGTGTCGTCCGCCTTGCCGGAAGCATATCCATGGGATGAAAACGCGGAAAGGCCGTTAAGGCGCCCGATGGACGGCTGCCGCCGGCCGAGCTTGGGAATGCAGCCAGCGTGCGTTTGGGTATGCCCGGACGGCGCTGTTCCCTTTGCACACGGGTGCCGCATGTTTTGCCGGAAGAATGAATGACATTTCCACAGAAAATCGGATTTTTTCTTGAAGCATGCCCCGCACTCTGCTACAATAAAAACGAGAATAGGGAGGTTAAGATTATGGCTCAAAAACAGGAAATGCTTTGGAAGGATCGCAAGCGCATTTTAGGCATGCCGATCTCCTTTACCCGTTATGCCCTTTCGGAGGACAGGCTCTTTATCAAAACGGGGCTTTTTAATTTGGAGGAAGAGGAGGTCCTGCTATACCGCGTGCGGGATTTAAGTGTTAAGCGTTCGTTTGGACAGCGTATTTTTGGCGTGGGGAGCGTGCTGGTGCATTCCTCCGATAAGAGCACGCCGCACCTTCTGCTTAAAAACATCAAAAACGCGGACGACGTTAAGGAACAGCTTCATCAGCAGGTGGAAAAAATGAAGATTGAGCGCAGGGTACGCCTGGGAGAACTGATGCAGGATGACGATCCCTGTGACGTTGGCCTGGAGGATGACAATCTGGATTGAGCCCGTGAGAACGGCGCCTGCATAGGCGTTATCAGAAGGGCCGCCCGGGGACAAAGCTTTGCGTTATGTTGCCGCAGGTTCCGCAAGAGGCGGCGCAGGCTGGTTCTCTTCCTCCGGCGGTTCCAGGTAGACGGTTTTGCCGCGGATATCCAGCCGGTCATAATACTGCTTGAAGCGAACTGTGCGGCGCAGAAGGCGCTTGCATTCCGGGCAGAGAAAGGTGGCGCGGAATGCGCGGCTGGCAAAGATCCACTCGCTTTGCTGCTGTGCCTCCCGGCCACATTGATCGCAGAAGCATCGCATCTGTGACCAGTCTATTTTAGGGCTGTGGATGTCGCTGATGACATACGCCTTGAATTGCAGCCGTTCGTAAAACTCTTTTCCGCAGGGCAAAGTGAATTCCTGCATCAGCTCTGGGGAGAAAATTTTGCGCATACACTCTGCGGAGAGCAGGCTGTCATCCAGCGCACGGTGCAGGGAGAGGCCGTCCTCCTCAATGCCGAGCATTTCGGCGGCAGCGCTCAGGCCCGTTTGACGCGCGTTGGAAAGATGCAGCGCGGCATGGAGAATTTTTTGCAGATCTGCATAATAGGTGAGGAATGGGAGGGTCGAAAGCCCATTAAACAGCTTGAAATTTTCGATCAACACCCGGATATCCGTATCCCCCCACGTCAACACTGTTACAGGGCCGTTCCCAATCCATTGGCGGAATTGCGCCATGGCCTGCGTGAAGGGGATACCGGTTTGCAAATCCTCATTGGTCAGATGGGTCAGCTCCTTCACATGCCCGCGCAGGCGCTTGCCAATCTGCGAGCGGATCAGGTGGGAAAACGTTCCGGCTTCCCGGAGCCGTTCGTCCAGCCGGACAGCTCCGATCTCAATAACCTCGTTCATAAAACCGCCGCGCTTAATGCTGTATACGTTGTTCCATTCCAGATCCATAATGACATACTGCATGGCTTTCATTACCCCGCTTCATCGTTCGATCAATGCTGAGCCGCTGGCTGATGATTCATATGCGGCCGGCGGCGCCGGAGATTCCGTCTGGCTGCGGTTGACAACGGTAATCTGCAGGCCCTCCATCACATCAAGCGCTTTTTCGTGGAGTGCGCTGTCCGCACCGGCTGTGCAGGAGGCGTCCACGATGATTTCTGCCTCAGGAAGGGCTGCCTTTGCCAAAACGGCGTTTGAGATGACGCAGATGCTGGAAACCAGGCCGACCAGTTCAATTTGATCAAAACCGGTGCGGCGCAGATACTCCGCCAGCTCCATAGAGCCGAATCCCGGCTTTTCAATGCAAATATCGTCCGGCCTGCAAAGGCTTTCCACACGGCCATAAAGCCGCCATCCCTCGGAACCCTTCAGGCAGTGTATCTTTGGGAGCTTACGGCCCTCCTGCGTATGCAGGTAATCGCCCCCATGCGTATCAAAGGTAAAAACGACCGTTTGCCCCTGCTGATGATACTTGTCAATTTTTGTACAGATGGCATTCTCAAGAAGGGGCGCCTGCGCAAATCCCAGGCTGCCATCTACAAAATCTTTTTGAAAATCCACAACGATCAGGGCACGCCGCATGATTTCCCCCCTGTGTAAAGTAAAAGCGATGGTTTCATAATAGCATAAGCGGGCAGGGCGGTCAAGCGCGGCGGCGCAGCCGAAGGCTGCCAATTTATTTGAGACAATCTATGAGAGAGGGGCGGTCTTTTGAAAACAACAAAGAGAGGAGCGGGGCATATGCTCTGGGTGCTGTTTGCACTGCTGTCGGCATTTTTTGCGGCGTCCACATCCATTCTTGCAAAGATCGGGATCGAGGGGGTCAATTCCAACCTGGCTACTGCGATTCGCACGGTGGTAGTGCTGCTCATGGCATGGGGGATTGTGTTCCTGACAGGCGTGCAGGGCCAGGTGGCTGATATCAGCAGGCGGGGATGGCTTTTTTTGATTCTTTCCGGTCTGGCGACGGGGCTATCCTGGTTATTTTATTATAAGGCCCTGCAAATAGGGGAAGCTTCCAAGGTTGTGCCGATTGATAAATTCAGCGTTGTCATCAGCATGGTGATGGCGTTTCTTGTGCTGCATGAGAAGGTCACGTGGCAGACAGTTGTTGGCGGGGTCCTCATCACGGCCGGGACGTTTGTGATGATCTTCTGACGGCGCAGAAGGAAGCCGGCGTTCAAGCGGCCCTCCGTTCACCGGTGCGAGCTGCGCCGGTAAGCGGGGGGGGGGAGTTACGAGCCTGCGCCTCTTTCTGCGGCCGCAGGGCACATGTTGAATTTTAAACGGGAAAAACATATAATAAGCAAGCATAGTATTTATTTCATCCGGTTGGAAAGGAAACTTGTTTATGAAAGAGTTACTGTTTCGCTTATGCGCCGCAGCAGGTGCATCCGGCGCGGAAAGCGCGGCGGCGCAGACGGCTGCCGAAGCGCTCAGCGCCTTTGCCCAGGTGCATGTGGATGCATCCGGGAATGTGGTTGGCGAGATTGAAGGCCCTGGCCCGCACATCCTGCTGGACGCGCACATTGACCAGATCGGCATGGTGGTAACAGGCGTCGACCCGGAGGGCTTTCTTCGGGTGGACAAATGCGGCGGAATTGATATCCGAACCCTGGCCGGCCATGAGGTGACTGTCTGGGGTGTGGAGCCCCTCTACGGCGTGGTGTGCAGCACGCCGCCGCATCTTTCCAAGCCTGACGATCATTCGATCCGGGAGATCACGGATATGGCGGTGGATATCGGCCTTCCGGGGGAGGCTGCGCGGGGGAAGGGACGCCCCGGCGACCGCATCACGCTCCGGAGAGAGCCGCGCCAGCTGTTGGGCGGCCTGGTCAGTTCGCCTGCTTTGGATGATCGCGCGGGCGTAGCGGCGCTTCTGCGCTGCCTGGAGCTGTTAAAGGAGCAGGGGCATTCGCACAGGCTGACTGTCGTATTCTCCACACAGGAGGAGGTCGGCGGAGGCGGCGCTGGCTGCGCCGGCTTTGCAGCGGGCGCTGCGGAGGGTATCGCGGTGGATGTGAGCTTTGCCATGACGCCGGATGCGCCGCGCCATAAGTGTGCGGATCTGGGAAAGGGCACGATGATCGGTATCGCCCCGACGCTCAGCGCCTCGATGAGCGGTCTGCTGGAGGAGATCGCCCGCCGAGAGGGAATTCCCTTTCAGCTTGAGGTGATGAACGGAAAGACCGGCACGAATGCGGATGAGATTGCCGCAGCCGGCCCCGGTGTGCGCATGGGCGTGCTCTCCATCCCGCTGCGCTATATGCATATGGGCATTGAGGTCATTGACCCGCAGGATGTGGAGAGCACTGCGCGGCTGTTGGCCGCCTATATTTTGGAAAGGGGGCGCGCATAAATGCTGGGAACCCTGAAAACACTCTGCGCCCTGCCGGGGGCATCCGGCAGGGAGGATGCAGTGCGGGCGTTTTTAATTGAGCGGATCAAGTCTCATGCGGAATATGAGGTGGATGCGCTTGGGAACCTGCTGGTTCACAAAAAAGGAGCAGAGCGCGCCAAACGGCGGGTCATGCTTGCCGCGCATATGGATGAAGTTGCGCTGATCGTGACTTATATCACAGAGGAGGGCTATCTCCGTTTTGCCCCGGTCGGCGGGATTGACCCGAGCGTTCTGTTTGGGCGCGGCGTTTTGGTGGGTACAAAGCAGGCGCCCGGTGTGATCGGCTCCCTGCCGGTGCATCTGCTGGAGAAGGAAGCGCTCAAAAAAATGCCGGATACCGATCAGCTCTATATCGATATCGGCGCAGCTTCCTCCGAAGAGGCGCAGGAGGTTGTCCATTTGGGCGATATCGCTTATTTTGACTCCGCCTTTGTGCCCTTTGGCGAGCGAAGGATCAAGGCGAAAGCGCTCGACGACCGCGCGGGTTGCGCCATTTTGCTGGAGATGATCGAGAGCGACCTTCCCTATGACCTTGAGTTTGCCTTTACCGTGCAGGAGGAGGTCGGCCTGCGCGGCGCCGGCGCGGCGGCTTACCAGCTTGCGCCCGATTATGCGATTGTAGTGGAAACAACAACGGCGGCGGATCTTGCGGGCGTCCAGCCGCATAAGCGTGTCTGCGCTCTGGGCCGGGGAGCCGTTGTCTCCTTTATGGATAAAAGCACGCTTTATGACCGCAGGCTTTATGACTTTGCGTTTTCCCTGGCGGAGCGCAAAAACATCCGCTGCCAGACCAAAACGCTGGTTGCCGGCGGAAACGACGCAGGGACGATTCATAAAAGCCGCGGCGGGGTAAAGACCATAACGGTCTCCGTGCCATGCCGCTACCTGCATTCTCCCTGCTGCGTGATTGAGGAAGGGGATCTCTATGATACCGCCGACCTCGTGCGTGCGCTGGCGCAGAGTTTTGCCAATGATTCGGTTGATTGAAAGCGGGGCGCAGCGGCCCTTCCTTTCATTTTGTGAGGGTGACCCCTGTGGTGTGCGGATTTCCGCCTTTCTGGAGGCGTATGGAGCGCAGCAGCC
>USBP01000051.1 GCA_900552985.1 uncultured Oscillospiraceae bacterium | reverse complement strand
TGTGCAGCGGGCCCGGTACGTAAAATTGGGTTGTCCCCTTGCGGGGTAGATTGTTTCAACGGTGAATAGGTTAGAAGCCATCTGCAGCATCTATGACAAGAGGGCTGAAAACGGAAACGCATATTATGACGTTTGGTACGGAACGAAATGCTTCGAGGTCTATTTGTCGAATGGAAAGGTTGAGACGGTTATCGATGGACAAGCGCTATACTCATGTGACGGAGGAGCAAAAGAGAGAGGCCGTCGTGATCACATTTGAGGAGGTGCAAAAGCGCCGTTCCGAGATGAAAAAGGGAGCAAAAGGGAGCAAACCGCAAAAACAGGCGCGGAAATAAATCAAAATAGAATCCCCGTAACCATGTCAAACGACGTAGTTACGGGGATTTGCTATGGTGCAGCTGAAGGGACTTGAACCCTTATGAAATTGCTTTCACTAGAACCTGAATCTAGCGCGTCTGCCAATTCCGCCACAGCTGCATATGAAAGCGATGAAATCCGTCAACCTGACCCATCGCCTTTGTGGTGCGAGAGACGGGACTTGAACCCGTACGGGATTACCACACGCCCCTCAAACGTGCGCGTCTGCCGATTCCGCCACTCTCGCGCGACAGTCATTATTATATCCGCACATGCGGATTTTGTCAATCATTTTTTTAAAATTTTTACACACAAAATGGAAGCGGGCTCCCGCCCCTCCTTTTCGGCCTTGCTCTCCTCCAAGCAGATCTCCCTCTTCCCGATCCACAGCAGGGCTATCATTTTGCTTCACCGTAACGGATTTTACGGATGCCCAGATGCTGCTTGCATTCTGCAAACGGCAAGTTTATCAGCCTTCCCTTGAAACCGGAGGAAAGTTTGCGGTTCATTTCATCCTTCGCAATCATATGCGGGACATGATGTGAATATAGATGGATAGAAACGAATATCAGGGAACGGCCAGCGCTCACCGGCCGGTCCCGAGAAGGAGAGGTAGCCCCTATGGATTTTGAGGTGCTCAGGCAAGCGGTTTGTGTCAACGAGCTGATATATGAAGGCAGTATGGAGCAGCCGGTCGACAGTGACCTGACGCTGCCGGATTACTGCCCTGACATCCTGCGGATTTTAAAATGTACGATTACGCCGCGGATGACCGGCACGCAGGTTTCAGGGGAGCGCATCACAGTGGACGGGACGGCGCTCATCCGCCTGATCTATGTTGCGGAGAATGCCAGGGTGCGCTGCTTTGAGCAAAACCTGCCCTTCTCCAAATATGTCGAAGTGCAGAATCTGCCTTCTTCGCCCTGTATCAGCGTGCGCCTCAAGGCCGAATATGTCAACTGCCGCGCGGTCAGCCAGAGGCGGGCGGATATCCATGGCACGGTTTCAGTGAATGTCTCCGTAACCACCCTGCGGGAGGAAAGCCTGATTGCAGGCGTAGAGGGATGCGGCGTTCAGATGCAGAAGAAAATGCAGCCGGCAAGCAGCGCCGTAGGATTGGCGGAACGGATGTTCCCGCTCAACGAGGTGCTGGAAATTGGGCCAAGCAAAGCTCCTGTAGGTCAGATCATCCGCAGCAACGCCGTCGCACTTGCGCAGGATATCAAGGTGATTCAGAATAAATGCCTGATCAAAGGCGAGCTGACCATCAACACGCTTTACTGCGCGGATACCAATGAAAATGAACTGGAAACCATTGAACATACCATGCCCATCAGCCAGATTATAGAGGTAGACGGCATTGATGAGGATTGTGGCAGCGATATCCGCCTGGTTGTCATGGGGCTGGAGGTTACGCCGAAATCGGATTCCTCCGGCGAGCTTCGGCTTCTGGACATGAGCGCGCGCGTATGTGCCTGCGTGCATGCATACCGCGAGCTGGAGGCTCCCATTGTCACTGACGCCTATTCCACGCAATATGAGCTCTCGCTGGAACAGAAAGGGCTGGAGCTCACACAACTGATCGAAATATTTAACGAAACGACGCTGTGCAAAAAAGCAATCAGCCTCTCTGGCACAAGCGTGACCAAGGTGCTCGACCTCTGGTGCTCCGATCTTTCCGCCAGCGCTGCCTTTACGAATGGAATGCTCACCATTTCCGGCACTGCGACAGTCTCGATGCTGGTATTGGATCATGAAGCGCAGCCCAACTATCTAGAACGGCCGGTGGATTTCGAATACCAGCGGGCGCTCCGGTCGGATGCACAGAAGATCCGCTGTGATCCGACCGTACAGGTCACGGCGCTCGACTATGTGCTCAACACAAGCGATCAAATGGAGGTGCGTATCGAGCTGAACATTGCATCCTCCGTATTCTGCTCCACCAGCCTGCGGCTGATTACCTCAATCACACCCAACGAGGAGCAGCCAAAGCGCTCCACCTCCGCTGCCCTGACGATCTATTTTTCAGATGCGGGTGAATCCATATGGAGCATCGCACGGCGATACAACACCACTGTGGAAGCCATTATGCGTGAAAACCACCTGGAGGGCGAGCAGGTTCCCGAAAAATGCATGCTGCTCATCCCGGGCATATAAAGATTGCGGACAGTAAGGAGGATATGTGTATGGAAGGCCACAACATCTATCAGGATATCGCCGAACGCACACAGGGGGATATCTATATCGGCGTAGTCGGGCCGGTGCGCACAGGCAAGTCGACCTTTATCAAGCGGTTTATGGATACGCTGGTGCTGCCCAATATCACGGGCGATTACCAACGGGAGCGCGCAACAGACGAGCTGCCGCAATCCGCAGCCGGGCGGACGATTATGACAACCGAGCCGAAATTCATCCCGGAGGATGCGGTGGAGATCGCTCTGCCGGATCAGGCGCATTTCAAGGTACGCATGATCGACTGCGTGGGCTACATCGTGCCCAGCTCGCTGGGATATATCGAGGGCGACCAGCCGCGCATGGTAAAAACCCCATGGTATGACCATGAAATTCCCTTCAACATGGCCGCGGAAATCGGCACCCGCAAGGTGATCTCCGAGCATTCGACCATCGGCCTGGTTATCACAACCGACGGCAGCATCAGCGATATCCCCCGCGCCGAATATGAAGAGGCGGAGGAGCGTGTCATCAACGAGCTCAAGGAGCTTAACAAGCCTTTTATCGTGCTGCTCAACTGTATGTATCCACAAACAAATAACGCACGTTCGCTCGCCTCCCAGATGACAGAAAAATATGGCGTACCGGTGCTGCCGGTCAACTGTTTGGAATTGGAAGAGGAAGAGATCCGTCAAGTCCTGTCACAAATCCTCTTTGAGTTTCCCGTTAAGGAGATCTCTCTGGATATGCCGCGCTGGATGGTTTCTCTCGACCCGGAGCACTGGCTGCGCAAGGCAGCCTATGGCGCCGTGCAGGAGGCGGCGGCAAGCGTCTCGCACGTGCGGGATGTCAATCGCCTTGTTGCAAGGCTGACGGAATGCGAATACATCGAATCGGCACAGATTTCCCACATGAATCTGGCTGAAGGCAGCGCCCGTATCAATGTGATGATGGATCAGGCGCTATTCTATAAAATCCTTGCTGAATCCACCGGGCTGGAAATCGACAGCGAGCAGGGCCTGATGAACTGCATGATGGAGCTTGCACAGGTCAAAAAAGCTTACGACCGTGTCAAAAACGCGCTGGACGAGGTAGAGGCCACCGGTTATGGCATTGTGATGCCGACGCTCGACGAGCTTTCGCTCGAGGAGCCGGAGATCATGAAGCAGGGCGGCCGCTACGGAGTGCGGCTGCGCGCCTCAGCGCCCTCGATTCACATGATGCGGGCCAATATCACCACGGAGGTTGCGCCAATTGTGGGCTCCGAATCCCAATCGGAGGAACTGGTCATGTATCTGCTCAAGGAGTTTGAGGATAGCCCGGAAAAGATATGGGAATCCAACATTTTTGGCACCTCCCTGCATCAGCTGGTCAACGAGGGGCTGCACAACAAGCTGTACCGAATGCCGGCAGACGCGCGCATGAAGCTGCAGGAAACCATCGAGAAGGTCATTAATGAAGGATGCAGCGGCTTAATCTGCATCATTCTATAGGCATCACGAAGCATATATCACATCCTGTCACTAACGTTTTCATACCCGGCACGCAGCCATTTGCCAGCTCCAGGCGGAAAGCCGCTTACATATGGAGGGAAAAAGCACCGACGTGCAGGAGACAGCACAGCTCCGTTTTCAAAGGGAACTTTGACGGCGGGGCTGTGTCCCTATTTGATATTAAATAATATTATGTATTGATTAGTCCTAAAAGGATATATTAAAATAAATAATAAATGTCTTTAAATATGGGCGCTTTACAATGCCATAAACCTTAACAGGCAATTCATTGGGGGCAGGGCGAAAAGGCGCGGCAAAGGTGAGAAAGCAATGGAGTTTCAAACTGTTTTTGGGCCACAGGAGGGCGGGCCTTCCCAATATTACCGCATTCCCTCTATGGTCACCACAAAAAATGGAACGGTTGTCGCCTGTGCGGATGCCAGGTATTGCTCCGGGATGGACAATCCTAACCGGATTGACAAGGTTGTCCGCCGGAGCACGGACGGCGGAAAAACCTGGGGTGAGTTTATTCTTGCTGTCAGGGAGCACGGCAAAAAGCAGCTGCGCTCCTCCGCCGCAATCGACCCCGTGATGACCTACGATGCGGAGCACGGCAGGATTTATCTGCACTATTCCCATACGCCCGCAGGCATCGGAATTCGCAACAGTGTTTGCAGCACGGGCGAGGATACGGCCGGGAACCGGATCGTCAGAGGCAGATTCCGAAAATACCTATTGAAAAAGGACCGCCTCTGCACCATGGACGGCCGCAGCACACCTTATTTCGTTTCACCAGAGGGGGACGTGACCAGGGCCGGGAAGCAGGTTGGAAACGTTTATACAGGCGGCGCTTTCAAGGAGGAAAGCACTTCGACGCTGATGATGTGCTACAGTGACGACGACGGCTTGACATGGTCCCCTCCCCGCTCTCTGAACGCCCAGGTCAAGCAGGGATACATGAGCTTCATCGGCCCGGGGCCCGGCTGTGGGATTGTGATACGCAACGGGCGATACCAGGGGCGGATTGTCGTGCCCATTTACTACGGCACCCGCAAATTCCCATTGCGGCTCTCCTGCTGCACGATCTTCAGCGACGATCAGGGCGCGACATGGCAGCTTGGCGAAACGCCGAACAACACCCGGCTCATTAACGGCCAAAAAGCGGACAGCCGGACGATCAAAAGCGCCGACATGCTGACGGAGGCCCAACTCATTGAGCAGGAGGATGGTACGCTCAAATTTTTTATGCGCAACCACGACAGCCGCCGGAGTGTCGCCGTGGCCTACAGCCATAACGGCGGCGAAGCGTGGGAGGAGTTTCATTGGGATGACAGCCTCCCCCAGCCTGTTTGCCAGACCTCCGTCCTCAAGCTGCAGGGCACGGAAAAGCCGCTCGTCGTGCTGCTCAATCCGGCGGACCGCAGCAGCCGCCGCAACGGAACCATCCGCCTCTCGGAGGACGCCGGCGAGACCTTCCCCTATCACCGCCTGCTCAAGGAGGGCAGCTTTGTCTACAGCGCGCTGACACAGCTGCCTAATGGGAATATTGGCGCTCTGTTTGAGCCGGATGAACAGTGCAGGGAAATTTTGTTCTGCGAGATTCCTCTGGCCTGGATCAAAGGGGAAGAGTAGTAGGCCTGCCGATAAATTTGAGAAAGAGGGAAAAGGAATGAAAAGCTCGGGTATAAAGGCAAAAGCCAAAAATCTGCTGACAAGTATCCGCCTCTACTGGAATGAACCGCCACAAGGCCGGTACATGCCCTTCAAGGAAATCGTGGCGTATGCCGGCGGCGGAATCGGCGTCCGGTTCCTCTCCGTGATGGCGCTGAACGTCATTTTATCCACAACAAACGTGCTCATCGGCAACACCATCGGCATCCGGCCCATGGATATGTATGTGCTGTACGTTATTTCCGTACTGGTGAATATCCCGCTCTCGGGTATCCGCGCCAATATCATTGATAACACGCGCGGCAAAGAGGGAAAATACCGCCCTTATATTGTGAAGGCCGGTATCCCGAGCGCACTGTTAACCATTGCGTTCGTATGGTTCCCATACGATAAGCTGGACAATCTGTTCGGCGGCGGGGAGCTCTTCGGCCACACAAAGGGCTATATCGCCACATGCGCGATTGTGCTGCTGTTTAACTTTGCGCAGAATTTCTTCTATTATTTCTTCTATGAGTCGTATGACAACCTGCTGCACGTGCTCTCCCCGAACTCGAAAGAGCGCACGGACGTCGCCTCCATCAAGGGCGTTGTCTACTCGATTGCGCCCTCCATCATGGGGTTGGCCATGCCGCTGTTTGCCGGCTGGTTTACCAACGACAACATGTATGATATCCGTCTGTACCGGTACATCTATCCGCCGCTGTGCATTCTGGGCATTGTGCTGTGCATCGTTGTCTACACAAATACGAAGGAAAAAATCGTTCAGGCCAAGACGCACATCATCCAAATCAAGTTTATGGATTCCCTGCGCGAGGTTGTGCGCAATAAGTACTTCTGGGTCATTGCACTGGCAGGATGGCTCGGCTTTCTGGAATCCGCCGTCACGACCATGCTCCAGTATTTGTACAACTACGGCGGCGTCTGCACCGGCCCGCAATACTCCCTCATCACGCTCTTTTGCCAGACGGCCGGCTTCGTGGGTATGGTGGCCTCCCCGTTCTGCATCCGCAAGTGGGGTAAACGCGGCGTGCTGATCATGACCAACGTGCTCAACGTGGTCTTTATCGCCCTGATGTACCCGCTGATGAACAGCCTGGTGCTGCTGGTCATCTGCTTCTGGATCAACGCTCTGATGAACGCCTTTGCTCAGATTCTGACCCCGACCATCCAGGCCGATATCCGCGATTACCAGCAGTATGTCTCCGGCGAACGTATTGACGGCATGTTCTCCACCATCACGGCGCTCGGCGGTATCGTCACCCTCGCGACGAGCGGCGTGCTCCCGCTGCTGTATGAAAAATTCGGCATCAATGAGACGATTGCCCGGCAGGTGATGAACGACGCCACCGTGATGAACCGTGTGCTACCCAACGGCGCGCAGGTGGGCCAAGTCATCAACGACGCCCTCGCCAGCGGCAGTGTGGATATCTCCTATTTCTCCCTGTATGACCCGGATATTCTCTCCCAAATGGTTGGTATGCTAATCTTTGTCTCCGTGTTGGGCGCAATTGTCAACGTGATCCCGTATTTCTTCTACGACCTGACGGAGCTCA
The DNA here is from genome assembly GCA_900552985.1 of uncultured Oscillospiraceae bacterium. GTDB lineage: Bacteria > Bacillota > Clostridia > Oscillospirales > Acutalibacteraceae > Fimivicinus > Fimivicinus intestinavium. The sequence goes on along the minus strand of USBP01000051.1, from coordinate 999 downwards.
AGCAACAGGCCATCATCAAAGTGCTCAAGATCCGCGCGTTCTTTGAGGATTTCGGCAACGGTACCCTTACGGATAGCAACCTGGTTGAGGTTGTGGATATGGTAGAAACCGCCCGCCAGCTGGAAAAGGAGACGCCTGTAAAGCTCTCCAAAGAGGAGATCAAGGCCGCGCGCCGCGCGAGGGACGAGGCGCAGATTGAGGCTGCCAAGGATGCCTATCGGGCCGCGCGCCGCACCAGGGATAAGGCCCGGATCAAGGCCGCTAAGGCCTCCTATCAGCAGGCACGCCACGCCAGGGATAAGGAGCGAATCAAGGCTGCTAAGGCTGATTACCGGGCGGCGGCAGAGCGCAACGCACAGATCAAGATGGCGCCGTTCGTTTTGCGCGAGATGGACCGCTTTGACCGCGAGCTCGGCAAGGCACAGGTTGCCTGCGCCCAAAAAATCGTTGATGGCGGTCTGACTGGGCTGGGCAACGCTACCGTCAGCGAGCTGCGTGCGGAGCTGCGCAAGGCCAAGAGCCTTCCGCACCGCACAGAGGAGGAAAAGGAACTGCGCAAATACCTCATCGACTTTAACCGCAAGCGCATCACAGCCCGCAAGTACCAGAAAAAATACTATGACGGCAAGGCGGAGCTGGAGCTCATGGGCACCGAAAAGCTCGAGGAACTGTTCGCTACAGAGGAGCAGTATAATGAGCAGGAGGATTTGATCTACAAGAAGCTCTTTGCAGCCAAGGAGTCAAAGGACGAGGCAGGTGTCAAAGCCGTCAAGGCGGAAATCAGAGAGATGAAACAGAAATTCGCCGCGCTCAACCGCGCCATCCGCGACGAGCAGAATAACCACCTCGCCTTCAACCGCTCCGCAAAGCCGTGGCTGGATGCCGTGCGCACCCTGCGGCAGGCGGAGAATTATGGACGCTTCTCCGAGATCAAGGAGCGCTACGCACAGGCAAAGCAAAAGCTGGAAGAGGCAAATGTATAAAACCATTGCAACGCGC